>CAZZMK010000275.1:0-6643 GCA_964655185.1 uncultured Nitrospirales bacterium
TTTTATATGATATAATAGGGATAAAAGAGTTATATACTTAGAGGAGTATATGTAGATGTTTATAAGAAGTTTTTTGTTTGTAGGAGTTATTATTCTGATATTAGGAGATATTTTCGGAGATTCTTATTGGATTTACACCGGGCATTGGAAACGAGGTGAAGTTTCTTTGGAGGCAGAAGTCAGAGATCTCACAAAAAAGTATGGTGCTTTAGAATATATGGAATTAGGGGAAGATGGAATATTTAGACGACATATTTTTCAATTCGGTAAGCCGGGAATAGGTTATCCGGGCTTTACATCGTTAACGAGAAGTATGCTGGAAGAGAGATATTCGGAGGTTAAGCAAAGTAGTAATGGTACATCTGAGATATACAGATTAGAAACTCCTCCACTGGCAATGGAATGGAGGATTAACACATTTAAAGGTGGGGAAGGGGTGGTAGAAACTTATTGCTATTTGAATGAGAAGTTGTTGTACAAAGAGATTCGGAAAGAAGTTTATTCAGAAGGTGGCGTTAGACCTGAAGTAATCTTCATTGAGTATAGCAACGAATATGGTGAAGGAGTTATTTGTCAAATCTTCGAACCTGCTAATGAATCGGTAGTTTCATCTAAAGGTGAGTATGTTGCAAGTGGTGGGAAAGTTGATGTAATTAAAGTAGATGTTAAGGGTGACCCGGGGAAAGCAATGCAATATCAACCTGTGCAATTTACTGCACCTCGTAAAGGGCTTGATTTGAGTTTTGATTCTGGTTGGTGGCCTAATGGTAAGGAAGGTGGATTTGAAGAGAATCCGGGAGGTTTTCCTGTTCAAGTAAGGATTAAGGCGGCGGGGGTGGCTAACTATCAAGCAGATGTTCAGGGATTTTTCTATTTCGATTCGCCGTGGCTCACAGCGGGGAATGCAAGTGGTTTCTGGGGGTACGATTTTGGCGCTGAATTGTATGTAAAGGCAGGGTTTGATATAGGAATCCTCCCACCGTTTGTAGTAGATATACCCTATATTCCGGATGTAAATCTCAGGTCAACCCAATACGATAATTTCAATTCCTGGTTGCTTGATACAACCTCTGTTCTTCAAGGAGAAACTGGCAAAACTAATTTGTTCAATGTGGATTTGGTTCCAATTATTTTGAGTTTAGTAGGTATAACTTTGCCCGACTGGCTAAAGTGGATTCCGTTCTCAGCAGGTGCAGGGGTTGATGTATCTACAAAGACCAATGGCTCATTAGAATGTGATACCATCAGTCTTCAAGAAGGGCTTGTAATATGGACGGAAGGACAATCGGTTCCGGTAGAGGTAGGGGAAAATGGTTATAGAACGGTGCTTACTTATAATGAAATTTGTAATTTATACTTGACGGTTAACTTTTATCCTACTGTGTTCATAAAGATTTTTGGACTAACTTATAGTCTGCCAATACTAACTATCCCTTGGTCACCTTTCAATGGACCGTTAGACTTAGAATTTACTAATTCTGAAATTAATTTTACTTCAGAACCTCCCTCACAACCTGCTACAGATTGGTTTACTGAGGATTTCTCCACTGGAAATGATTTAGATTACCACAGAATTGAGTTTACTCCCGTAAGTAATATTCCAAATAAGTATATTGCTTGCACAACAAGCGGTGTGAGTAATTACAATGTAGACCCTGCGGGTGGGAATGTAGTGAATTTGGGAGACGATGAATATACTTCTGTTACACTTTCTCATGGGCGTAAGGTTTATCTGTATGAAGTTGGCTACGATACTGTGTACATAGGGAGCAATGGATATTTGACATTCACCCAGGGGGATACCCAAAATAAGGAAAATGTTGAGAATCATTTTTCTATGCCCAGAGTGTCGGGGATGTTCGATGACTTAAAGCCTAATAAGGGAGGAACAATTTCCTGGAAGGAATTACCTGATAGATTTGTGGTGACTTATGATAATGTGAGGACTGATGGGATTATTTCTAATGATACTGTAAGTTTCCAGATAGAGATGTATTACGATGGTAAAATAGCGATAACATGGCTTCGGATAGACCCACTTGATGGATTAGCAGGGTTATCGGAGGGCAAAGGAGTACCACAGAACTTCATGGAAAGCGACCTTACAAGATATGCAGGATGTATAGAACCCGAAGGGATAGTCGAAGGTAGCGCCGATGGTGAAGGTATTAGTGAAGGTGAGGGTGGAGAGGAAGGTGCGTTAGAAGGTGAGGGTGAGTTACCTCCCGAGTGTCCAACGCGGTGTGCTATTTCGGCATGTGGGGACATTCCTGTGAGTAGTAACGCAGGTTCTGCCTGGATATACTATTGTTCGTTAGAAGGTATGGACCCTATAAGTGCGGACAATGATGGTAATGGTATGATAGAACTTGCTCAATTACAACTTTTGGACATAATTTTAGGTAATCCAGGTGTTGAAAATCGTTGTTGTGTAGTAGTGTCGTGGCAGAATAACTATGCTTTGTTCACAAGCATAGTGGATACAGCAAATGCTCAGGGATTGATACCGCAGAGTATAATAAACGGGTTGGGTATATCTAATCTGAAATATCTACTTGCGGGGTTGACTACCGTTGCAGAGGATTCTTTGCTTCCGTATCTTTCATCTTTGGCTTATCAGTGTGGTGTAAACTTTGAATTGTCTCAACTGGATAGGTCTGCTGTCCAGTATTTAGGTGCTTATGGAGATGCAGATACCGATAGGGTATGCAATCTTGCGGAATACAATGCAACATTCTCTGGGTCATTAGAGAGTCTAATTACATTTGTAATATCTGCTATTGACCCTGAGGCAAAGAGTAATGGCGGCGGATGTGGTGCACCTTGTTTTCTAGAAGGTAATGAGGGAGAGATTTTACCTGAGTTTACAGTTACGGTAAGCGTTGAGGGGAATTCAGCACCGGTAAATATAGAACTAAATCCGCCAAATAGTGAAGGGTTACCGACGGGTAGATACTATTTAGGCACGAATGTATCTGCTCGAGCCATATTCGATTCATCTAAAGATGTTTGGCAAGGCTGGAATTTAAATGGCGAGTTTTTGAGTATGTCTAATCCCGTTAATTTCAGTGTAACGGGAGATATCAATCTTACTGCCTTGTTTGTTCCAGTAACGTCTGAAGGTTCTGTAGAGGGTGAATTGCCTCCGATTATTCCTGTTATTCAGCCTCTCGTTCTTGAATTGGGCGAGGTTGAGTCAGGTGAATGTATTGAAGGTACTTTCACGGTGCGTAACTCAGAGTTGAGTACGAACATATTTGCCGGAGTCGCTACTGTATTGGCTCCTGAACTTCCTGATGGAATATTCCAGATAATCTCCGGTGCTTCATACCAACTTGCACCAGGTCAGCAACAATCGTTAGTTGTGAGATTTTGTGCGAATAATCTGCAGCCAGGTGAATATACAGGATTGGTAGTATTTCCTGGTGTTGAGGATTCTATGATAATTCATCCAGTAGTAGCAAAAGTGGCTGGTTCAGCGGGGGAAGGAGAAGGGGAGATATCAGAGGGTATTACAGAAGGACAACCTGAAGGTTCTACAGAGGGTGTATCGGAAGGAGAATTATTAGAGGGTGAAGAAGGAGAGGAAGAACCTCCAGTTATTCATCATTCTGCAGATACGAATATGGATTGGAGAATTGATTTGCGAGAACTTCTTAGAATCATTCAGTTTTTCAACTCATGGGGATACCATTGTGCTGAGGACCCTTCGAGCACGGAGGATGGATACCTAACAGGTGTTGGAACAAATCACTCTTGCAAGCCTCATTCTTCTGACTATTTCCCGCAGAACTGGAAGATTGAATTAGGTGAGTTGTTGAGGGCAATTCAGTTCTTTAATTCGGGTGGTTACCACTTAGACCCGCTTGGAGAGGACGGCTACGGAATAGGTACACCGCAATAAAATTAAATCTCGACGAAGTATTTTAATACTTTCATGGAAATTATGGAGAGAAGAAGGAGATAGGGATGTTGTCTCTTGTTATCAAAGGTGGGACGATAGTTGATGGGTCGGGGAATAAACCTTATACTGCAGATATTGGTATTGAAGGAGATAAGATATCGATAATAGGTAATCTTTCCGATGTTGAAAGTGCGGATGTTATTGATGCTCGGGGTAAGTTTGTATCACCTGGATTTGTTGACCCTCATTCACACGCGGATTTGAGTCTTCATAAAGAGAACTCAGAGGAATTGCTTAAGCCTCTTATTATGCAGGGGATAACCACGTTTATAGGTGGTAATTGTGGGATGGCACTTTCTCCCTTGCTTGAGCCGGGGAAGGAAGCTATTTATACCTATATAGAGGTTTTTTCGAGTTTTAATCCTGAAGATGAGTTCAAGTGGAGCAAAACGGGGGAATATTTTGATTATCTCGAGAAGAAAGGTTTACCGCTTAATTCTGCTGTTCTTGCGCCTCACGGGCTTCTTCGTCTGCATGGAGTAGGTCCTGAGAATAGGTATGCTACGGATGAAGAGATAAAGAGAATGGCAATAGCCCTCGAGGAATGCATGGAAGCAGGTTGTGTGGGGATGTCAACAGGGCTCCAATATTTTCCGGGGAGTCAATCTAACACTGAGGAATTAGTAGAGTTAGGAAGGGTATTAAAAAAGTATGATGGTATCTTTACCAGTCATTTGAGAAGTTATTCTAATACGCTTGACCTTGCTCTTGAGGAGATATTTACCGTTGCAAGGGAAAATGGAATTAGAGCACAAGTATCCCATCTGTTTTGGGTGCCGGATTTTGGAGTTTTTGGTCCTTTCATTAGGAAGATGATTAGGTTTTTGGCGAGTGTTTACAACTGGTTACCGTTACCTATTCCAGTAGAAAAGCCTATTGCCTCTGCCATAGAGAAGATAATGAATCAGGCAGATAAGGGATTGAGTGTGGGTGTTGATGTTATGCCTACTACCACGGGGTTTACGCATCTGCTTGCATTCTTCCCGCCGTGGGCGTTGGAAGGTAATAGGGCTCAGGTTCTCAATAGGTTGAAGGATAAAGAAATTCGGAAAAAGATTTTATATAGTATAGAGAATGGAAAGATGGAATGGCCTCATACAGGTCCTGACTCGTGGACTCTTAATTTTTTTAGACTTATGGGTTGGGAGTGTGCTCATATAATGGCGGTCAAGTCTGAGAAAAATAAGCGATATGAGGGAATGAATCTTGTGGAAATTGCAGAGGAGAGGGGTGTACATCCGTTTGATGCGGTATGCGATTTGTTATTGGAAGAAGAAGGGCATGTGCTTGTTTTTGAAAGTATTGCGGAGCCGGATGACCCGTTTACTGAGCGGACTACATACCCGTCGATGGCTCATCCCGGGGTAATGGTATCTACAGACTCTATCTTGATGGGATTTGGAAAGCCTTCACCTTTGTTTTATGGATGTTATCCGAAATTTATACGACGATACTGTAAGGATTTGAAAATTGTAAGTCTTGAAATTGCCATAAAGAAATGCACAAGTCTTCCTGCGGAGCATTTTAGGCTTAAAAATAGGGGACTGATTAAGGAAGGTTATTATGCGGATTTAGTAGTTTTTGATTTTGAGAAAATAGATTCTCAGGCTTGTTTTAAATCGCCCTCCATAAAGCCCGTCGGAATTGAAGAAGTTATTATCAATGGGATGAGGGTTGTCAAAAAAGGCGTTTTTCAAGAGGGCCTGAAATCTGGTAAACTTCTAAGGCAAGGGAAGTAATCATATTAGTGTAAGAGAAACTTCTCTAACTCATTAAATCACCAACAGAGGAGGCTTTTTATGAGCAAAAAAAGTTTTTTTATCATCAGTTTTTTAGGTTTTTATCTGATTTTGTTATGTGGGTATCTCGTAGCGGAATCTTACTCTCCTATTAATTTGAACGAGTTAGAAAGGCCGATAGTAAGGCGTGAGATTAAGATACCTGACATAGGTGAATACAAAGTGTTAAAGTGCGATTTTCATATGCATACTGTCTTTTCGGATGGCTATGTTTGGCCCGACCTGAGGGTTATCGAAGCGTGGGTTACGGGGTTGGACGTGATAGCGATAACGGACCATGTGGAAGGTCCAGTGGATAGGCCTTATTTGAGTGGGGATGATAATACATCTTATGAACTTGCCAAAGGCACAGCAGATTACTATGGGTTGTTGCTTGTCAAGGGCGGAGAGATAACCAAAAAACAGCCTTATGGTCATTACAACGCTCTTTTTTTGAAAGATGTAAATCAAATTGATGTAGAGGACCCGTTTACAGCCATAGAAAATGCGGTCAAACAGGGTGCCTTTATTCAATGGAATCATCCCGAGTGGAACACTGCAACAAGAACTAATTTTGAGTTCCAAAAGAAATTACTTGAGAAAGGTTATCTTCACGGAATTGAAATATCAAATGGCTCTGAATGGTATCCGCATGTTATTGACTGGGCTTTAGAAAATAATCTTACTCTTATGGGTAATAGTGATTTGCACGGGCTTATAATGGGTGAGTTTAACCTTGATAAATTTCAAAGGCCTATGACATTAGTTTTGGCAAAGGAAAAAACACTTGAGAGCGTCAGAGATGCGTTGGATAACAAAAGGACTGTGGTTTGGATTGCAGATAGGTTAGGTGGCAGGGAAGAATGGTTGTCAAAGTTATTCTTAGCGTGTGTAAAATTTA
>CAZZMK010000276.1:0-6129 GCA_964655185.1 uncultured Nitrospirales bacterium
TGAGGAAAAATCTGAAAAGGAAGAAGCAAAGACGGAAGCATCTCAAATTTCTATTCAAGAAGGAGAGGGAGAACAGAGTTCTCAGGCCTCTGGTGAGCAAACTGCCTCTACTCAATCATCTCCCGAAACGGAAAAAACACAGGGCGAAGAATCTAAGACAGAAGGTAAACTTAATAATGAAGTAAACCAACAAAAGACTTCCGAACCCCAAGAGAATAACCAGTAGAGGTGGAAACACAAAACTCTGCATCTAAATAGAATATAAGAGATACCAAGTTGCTTCTATTATAATAATTTAGATAATCGAGAGTGATATTTTTCCAAATTTTTAATTTAGGAATTGTGAATTATGTTCAATGAGGAGAGGAAAATTATTCATGTAGTGGTGAATACACATTGGGATAGGGAGTGGGTCTATCCTTTTGAAGAGACTCGATTATTATTAGTTGATTTTATGGATGCATTATTAGATTTGTTGGAAAAGGACAAGGAGTTAAAATACTTTACTATGGATTCTCAAACGGTTTGTATTGAGGACTATCTTGAACTTAGACCTGAGAACCGAGGGCGAATAGAAAAGTTGGTTAAAGAAGGAAGATTGTTAATAGGTCCGTGGTATACGCTACCTGAAGAGTTTATAGTTAATGGTGAATCATTAGTAAGAAATTTACTCATTGGGCATAAGGTTGCATCAAGTTTTGGTAGAGTTTTCAAAGTTGGGTATACACCATTTAGTTACGGTCAAACATCTCAAATGCCGCAAATTTATAATGGCTTTGGAATAGACACGATAATATTTTACAGAGGGATTAACACTCCTAAAAGTGAGTTTATTTTTATAGGCCCAGATGGTTCTAAATTATTAGGGATGCGTTTTGGATGTTTAAGCAGGTTTAGTTATTACATATACATATACCGTGTTCTTAGGTATGGTTCTGATGATGTGTATGCTTTTTATGATTGGGACAGAGGAGCAGGTCCTTTTAGGTTAGCCTCTGTAAGTCGTCCCAGGGCTCACTATTATATTACTGACCCATCTCATAAGATGTGGAATGTTAAGCCGATAAAGGAACAATTGAAGAAATTAATAACTGATGAATCCAAGCATTTTACTACACCGCATATATGCTGTATGGAAGGATTTGATAGTTCTTCTCCGGATGAGAAGGAATCGGAAATTCTTCGGTTATGCCAGGAGATTATGCCTGAACATGAATTTAGGTTTTCAAATTTAGAGGATTATATGAATGAGTTGAAGAAGGTAGTAAAAGAGCCCTGCATAATTCGGGGGGAAAGTAGAGACCCTGGCGCTACAGGTAAGTGGACACATTTAATGGGGGATGTGATAAGTGCTCGAGTGCGGGTAAAGCAGGCTAATCATAAAGCAGAACTTATACTTCAAAGAGGTGCAGAGCCGTGGAGTGCAATTGCAAATCTATTGGGGAAAGAGTATTTCAGGAGAGCATTCGAGCGCGCTTGGAAACTATTATTGCAGAATCATCCGCACGATACAATAACTGGAGGAGGAGTTGACCAGATTGAAAAGGACGCTCTAAATAGAGCAGACCAAGTGAGTATAATAAGTGATGGATTAATGAGAAGGGCTTTGCAATATATATTCTCTCAAATTAACCTTGCTTCTGTTCCGGTGAGGGAAAGTGTTCTGATATTATTCAATCCCTCTCCGTTTGCGAGAAGTGATGTTTTGTCTACATATATTGACCTACCTGAAAAAATGGGTTATGAGTGCTGTGAGTTAGTAGAACTTGAGACGGGTCAATCCGTTCCTATGGTTGTTCAACAGGAGTTCGAGTTTGGCAATTTAGTTAGAAATTTACAAGATATATCAATAGAATTGCGTTCAAAGAGGTTGCTAACTCACATACTGGCTGAAGACATTCCGCCTATGGGGTATAAGACTTATCACATAAAGCCTTCTGAAGCATACCCTGGTCTTGAAGGCGATAACATCTTTAAGAATCCTTTCACACTTGAGAATGAATATATGATAGTCACGATAAATGGAGACGGGACATTTAATCTCACTCATAAGGAATCAGGAAAGACATATACTAATCTTCATTACTTTGAAGATACAGGGGAGACGGGGCATTCTTGGATTCATATGGAACCTGATGAAAATGAAACAATTTATTCGCTTGGAGTTCCTGCCACAATAACTGTAGAGGTAAATAATCCCCTTTTGGCTCGGGTGAGAATAGACTATAAGATATCTATTCCAGTTGGGTTAGAAAGAGAGATTAATGAATTAGATAGGGAAGCAGAGAAGAATCATACTCGCCGTTCAAAAGAGAGAGTACCGCTTGAAATTTCAAGTTGGTTAACACTAAAAAGAAGTTCAAGAATCTTAGAGGTGTCAACTAAGGTTATTAATAGGTCAAAAAATCACAGATTAAGAGTAGTTTTTCCTACAGGTCTAAGCAATGCTTCCTATAGCAATGCGGAAGTTGCTTTTGATGTAGTTAGCCGTCCTATCAAAATTACTAAAGAGAGTCCATACTATGGTAAGCCCAATCCTCAATATCCGATGTATAGATTTGTCGATTTGTCCGACGGAGAGAATGGGTTCGCTGTGATTAATAATTCGGGGTTAAGGGAATATGAGGTACCTGATGAGCCTTCTCGTCCAATTGCCATTACTTTATTTAGGGCATTTACATTTAGAAATGCTCCGATATTTGGGAGGTGGGATGTTTATCCGGAAATGGAATTGTCGCAGTGTCTTGGAGAACTAAATTTTAGTTATGCAATATATCCGCATAGAGGCGATTGGAAAAACGGAGTTATATGGGAATCAGAGAAATTTAATATTCCAATAGAGCCTACTCAAGCAGGGCCACTTTATAGAGGGAGTCTCCCGACTAAATTAAGTTTCTTGGAGATTGAAAGTGGTCTTTTACAATTAACTGCCCTGAAGATGTCAGAGGAGAAAGATAAGACATTGGTAGTTAGATTTTATAATCCATCTGAAGAAGAAGTAGATACTTGCATTAAATTCTTTGCTCAACCTTTAAGAGTAGATATAGTAAATATGGAGGAGAAGCCTATTAAATCTTTACCGATTGATAATAGAAAGGTCAGGCTCAAGGTCGGTACTAAGAAGATAATTACACTTCGGGTAGAGTTTTAATTTGAAGATTTCATTTTAAGTTTAGTTTTTTCAGAATTTCATCTTCGTCAGGTTCAACGGTAAAGGGAGGCTCAGCAGAAGCAATTGCGTTGTCGGGATCTTTTAATCCATGTCCTGTGAGTATACATACTATCCTGATTTTGTCCCCAACAAAAGGTTTCATATTATCAAAATAACCGTTTTCGGCGAGTTTAATTACCCCTGCTATTCCTGCGGCGCTTGCGGGTTCGGCAAATACTCCTTCTGTCTTTGCAAGTAATTTATAAGCCTCTCTAATTTCGTGGTCTGTTACCATTCCAATTACCCCGCCAGACTCATCTCTTGCTGTTTCTGCGCCTTTCCAACTTGCAGGATTCCCTATTCTAATCGCTGTAGCAAAGGTTTGCGGGTTTTCTACGGGATGGCCAAGAACTATAGGTGCAGCGCCAGAAGCCTGGAAACCAAGCATTTTAGGCAAATTTTTAGCCTTTTGTGCTTGATAATATTCTTTATAGCCTTTCCAGTATGCAGTGATATTGCCTGCATTACCCACTGGCATAGCCTGAAAGTCTGGTGCATAGCCATCGAACGAATCAACTATTTCGAAGGCACCGGTTTTTTGTCCCTCAATTCTATATGGATTGACGGAATTTACAAGTGCTATGGCGTGTTCTTTGCAAATTTTTCTTACCAATTTTAAGGCATCATCAAAATTGCCTTTAATCTGAATTACTTTTGCTCCGTGAATCATAGCCTGTGAAAGTTTTCCTAATGCGATTTTGCCTTCAGGGATGATTACTGCACATTGTAAACCTGCCCTTGCAGCGTATGCAGCCGCAGATGCGGAAGTATTTCCAGTAGATGCACACATTATTATCTTATAGCCTTCCTCTTTTGCTTTAGAAACTGCCACGGTCATTCCGCGGTCTTTGAATGAGCCTGTGGGATTCATCCCTTCGAATTTTAGCCAAATTTCAACCTTGGGATGAATAGCCATACTCAAGGCAGGTGCTTTAATTAGGGGTGTCCCTCCTTCATTTAGAGTCACTACTGGAGTATTAAAACTGACTGGGAGATATTCTCTGTATCTTTCTATAATTCCGATATTCTGCATTATGAATAATCTCCTATGATTACAAAACTCTAATTAGTTGTGTGGGTTCAACTATACATTCTAATTTATCTATCTCTGCTACTGCCAATTGTAAACTCGATTCGAAAGATTCATGCGTCATAATAACCACATGAACGGGTTGTTCATGATGATAGTGAAGAGTTTCTTTTTGGTGGCAAGAGGATATACTTACATTGTGTTTTCCTAATATAGTACAAATTTGACCTAATACCCCTGGATAATCCTTTGTAGTGAACCTTAAATAATATCTGCTTTTTAGTAATCCAATGTCTCTGACGGAAATATTGCGGTAGTAGGTGAAAGGAGTTAATGGGAAAGAGTCTTTTCTTCTTGCGATGCTTAATATATCACTAAGGACTGCTGTAGCGGTTGGAAACCGTCCTGCTCCTTTACCGTAATACAAGGTTGGTCCTGCGTAATTGCTCTCTACGTATATGGCGTTAAACTCGTTCCATACGGAAGCAAGCAAATGAGTTTTGGGAACTAAGCAAGGATGTACTCTTGCCTCTATTTCTTCCTCAACTTTCCGAATTATTGCAAGAAGTTTTATGACATATCCCATTTCACCTGCATATTGGACATCTGAGCGAGTAATTTTGGTTATACCCTCGACGTATATATCGTCTAATTTTACTTTTGTTCCAAAGCACAATGTAGCAAGTATCTGACACTTATGTGCGGTATCGTGCCCCTCAATATCTAAATCGGGTGGAGTTTCTGCATATCCATTTTGTTGTGCTTCTTTTAATACAGTATGAAAATCTGAATTTTCGGAAGTCATTTTACTTAGTATGTAATTACAAGTTCCGTTTACTATCCCATACACTGCTTCAATATGGTTACTGGGTAATACCTCAGTTATTGTCTTGATTATAGGAATTACACCACCTACTGATGCTTCGAATCTTAGTTCTTTGCCACTTTTTTGTGCTACTTCGCATAGTTCATCACCATACTTAGCGAGGAGCATTTTGTTTGCAGTAACGACATGCTTTCCAGCCTGAAGGGACTTGATGATGAAGGTCTTTGCAGGTTCGATACCTCCTATTAATTCACATACTATATCAACTTCAGGATTATTTAGTAGCGAATCTATGTCGGTGGAAACTTTGACATTTGTGAGGTCAAAGTCTTTTAGTAAGTCTTGTTTGATTTCTACAACGTGCTTTAATTCTATGTTTATACCTGTTTGTTTGTAAATATGGTTAGAATTGTTAAGGATGATGTGGATAACTCCACCTCCTACGGTACCTGCTCCTATAACTCCTACTCCAACATTCATCGAAATTACTCCTCTGTTTGATTATGGTTTAATATTTTATCATTCTGGTTATTAAAATTTTAGTTTTAAATTCTATTCTTTGGATTTAATGATACATATTGGTTTTTTGGGGTCAATATTTAAGCCTTCGTCCACTAATATTTCTACGATAGTTCCTGTGATAGGTGCAGGAACAACAAAGACAGCTTTGTCTGTTGTTACCTCTGCAATGTCTTTGCCTTTTTCTACATAATCACCTACTTTACATAACCACTGACTTAGTTGAATACTAATATTGGGTTCTTCGGGTATTACTTCGGATGGTAAAAATACTTCTATGTTCATAATTCCTTCCTCAATATTAGGTTTATATGAATGTTGTGTTTTCAAAATTGAGTTTGGTTACACCAGATGTCTGCTTGATAAGAACTTCTGACATTTGGTCCTGCTATTACGGTCAAGTCAAGATTTTCTTTAGCCCATTCCGAATAAAATTTAAACTTTTCAGGGTGTATAAATTCTACCACGGGGTAATTATTTTTAGTTGGCTGAAGGTATTGCCCTATTGTAACTATTTTGCATCCTACTTCTTTTAAGTCTTTA
>CAZZMK010000277.1:0-10549 GCA_964655185.1 uncultured Nitrospirales bacterium
ATTTTATTCACGCCTGGAGGTAGTTCATCTCCTTCTCTCAATCTTTCTAATTCTTTATCCCTGAACGCCTCTAATTTTGCTGTCTCTAACGCTGCAAGGTTCAACAACTTCTTAAACTTACTCTCTAACTTCTGATTTTGAATCTTTAATCTCGCCAATACAGAATAATTCAATTCTTTTAAGTGTTTTATTCTGAGAGCCTTTCCTTTTTCAAGTGCTAACTCTTCTTTCTCAAAGTCGTAGACATCTTCTAAAATCTGTTCACCTACAATTTCGTCCTCCACCAAACTTACGAAAATTTCTCTAATCTTATCGATTTTCTCTTGGTATGCCTCCTTAATCTTACTAGCTTCTTTTGTTATCTTCGTTTTAGTAGTCTTATCTACAACTTTATCTCTGCGGGTGCAAATTTTGACATCAACTACAACACCATTAGTTCCAGGTGGAGCGTATAGCGAAGCATTTCTAACCTCTTCACCCTTCTCACCGAATATAGCAATTAACAACTTTTCCTCAGGAGCAAGTTCTGATTCACCTTTAGGGGTAACTTTACCTACAAGAATATCCCCTGCTTTTACTTTTGCACCAATCCTAATTACTCCGTTCTCGTCAAGATTTCTTAAAGCCTCTTCACCTACCTCAGGAATATCTCTTGTAATCTCTTCAGGACCAAGTTTGGTATCTCTTGCTTGGCATTCGAATTCTTCTATATGAATAGAAGTAAAAACATCGTCCTTAATCAATTCTTCACTTAATATAATAGCATCCTCGAAGTTATATCCTTCCCACGGCATAAATGCAACTAACACATTCTTACCCAATGCAAGTTCACCGTCACACATTGCAGGACCATCAGCAATAACATCCCCCGCTTTTACCTTATCACCCTTGGATACAATAGGCTTCTGGTTAATACAAGTGTCCTGATTTGACCTCTGAAACTTTCTCAGGTAGTAGACATCCTCATCGAGTTTGAACGGATTATCACTCTTAGCAACATCTACCTTTACGACTATCTTCTCACTATCTGCATACTCGACTACGCCATCTCGTTCTGCTCTTACCGCAGTACCAGAATACTTTGCACATATTTTTTCAAGGCCTGTTCCAACCAGCGGCTGTTCAGTTTTTAAGAGAGGCACAGCCTGCCTTTGCATGTTTGACCCCATTAACGCTCTGTTAGCATCATCGTTCTCGAGAAATGGCACCAATGCTGCTGCGGCGCTCACTATCTGCTTAGGCGATAAGTCCATAAAGTCAACTTCTTCAGGAGGAACTAAGGGGAAGTCACCTTTATGTCTGCAAAGCACAAGTGAGTTTTTAAATCTACCCTTACTATCCAAAGGCTCATTAGCCTGGGCTATTTTGTAATTGTCCTCATCATACGCTGTTAAATATACAATTTCATCCGTTACCCTACCATTTTCTACCTTTCTATATGGTGTTTCAAGGAAACCATATTCGTTTATCCTTGCATAAGTAGCCATCGAGGACATCAAACCAATATTGGGCCCTTCTGGTGTTTCAATGGGGCATATTCTTCCATAGTGGGTAGGATGAACATCTCGCACTTCAAATCCTGCCCGGTCTCTATTCAAGCCACCTGGACCTAACGCACTTAAACGGCGTTTATGGGTGAGTTCCGAAAGGGGATTTATCTGGTCCATAAAATGGGACAATTGACTTCTACCAAAGAAATCTTTTAGCACAATACTCAAAGGCCGAGGATTAACCAATGACTGCGGAGATAATTCTTTATCATCTGCGCGGAAATTCATCTTATCACGGATAGTCTTTTCCATTCGGGAGAGTCCAATTCTAAACTGATTCATTACTTGCTCAGCCACAGTACGAACTCTTCTATTTCCAAGATGGTCAATGTCATCAAGTACTCCTTCACCCCTCTTTAACTTAACCAAATACTTCAATGTCTCTACTATGTCTTCCTTCGTCAGAGTTCGCTTATTCTGGGGAACATCAACCCCTAATCTCCTATTAATCTTGTACCTACCCACAGAAGCAAGGTCATATCTTGCCGGGTCAAAGAATAAGCCTTCAAAATGTTTCCTACACTGTGCATCATTTGCTGGTTCACCTGGACGCATTTTGATATATATCTCGTGAAGAGCCTCTTCTTGAGTTTGCGCATGGTCCATACTAAGCGTTCTTGCAATACCTACATCACTTAACACATCCTGCCGATTCAATACATAGAATGTTCTGATTGGCGTCCTTAAAATAGTGTTGAGCACAGCAGTAGTAATCTGAGTTGAGGCATCGGCAATAACTTCACCTGTTTCAGGGTCTATAACATCACAAGCAAACCAGTAATTATTATTCACAAGGTCTCTAATCTCGATAACACTCTCCTCTTCAACTTCTATTTCTTTACTTCCCCTCTTCTCCTTTTTCTTCTGGTAAATATAAGCCTTTGTCCGTTTTAGTACAACCCTATCTATTCTATAAAACATTCTGAGGATTTCTTCATGGTCAACATATCCGAGAGCCTTCAATAGGGTTGTAGCCAACATCTTGACTCGACGGTCTACCGTAACCCAAAGTGTATCGTTCCCATCATACTCAAACTCAATCCACGCACCCCGATATGGTACAATTCGTGCAGAAAGTAAGGACTTACCTCCCGCTTGTTCTTTCCTCTCAAAAGATACACCGGGAGATTTATGCAACTGACTAACAATAACCCTCTCTGCACCATTAACGATAAACGTACCCGTTGGAGTCATTAATGGCAATTCAGTCAAAAATACTTCCTGCTCGACAGTTTGTTTCTCTACTTTTTCTCCGCTAATCGTTTCTTCATAGAGTGTCAAACGGAGCGTTGCCTTCAGGGTCCCAGCATAAGTAATTCCCAATCTGCGACATTCATCAATGGTATATTTAGGAGGCAATATGTTGTAAGAAACAAACTCCAATTTTGCGAGTCCATTCGGGGATTCGATAGGGAAATACTCATTCAATACGGCCTGAAGTCCTTTGTTCTTCCTTTCTAAAGGAGGCACTTCCCATTGCAGGAAGTCCGCATACGACTTTGTCTGAACTTCAATTAGATTGGGTAAATGTTGAGTATCTTCCGGTGTGCGTGCAAGTAAAATTCGTTCGGACTTCAGTTCTACAGCCATGAAAAACCTCCTAAATTATGTTAGTCGATTATTTCTCTCATGCACATAAAGGCAAAAAGGCAGGATACACTACAACTCTCTTTTTACAAATTAGATATAAACGATGAGACACAATCACTTTTATCATCATTAGATTCTATTTTTTTCGAAAATTTTATAATTTAGAAAATGGGAGATTATAATATCACTTTTCGCATACCCTTTGCAAAATAGTTAACAGACACCACCCCACTATTTTTACCTAATAACTATACAGACTTATTTTTTCCCTCCTCACTTTAATCTTACAAAAATTCACAGTATTCCTTCTTATAAAAACTACACTGTTATCTTATTGTATCAAAAACCACTTTTATTTTCAAACTAAAAGACTTTTTTCTTCTGATAAAAATTGTTTACAAACATCTTGATTTTTTTATAATATCCAATACATAATAATAGTATTCAATATACGATAAAAACAAATTAAAAATTTGTCCTATATTTTAATAATTAGAAAACAATACCCATACTCTAGGAGGTATAACATGCAAAAACGTTTTAGACTTGTGGGATTAAACATAGGTGTTTTAATAGCTGTACTATCTCTCCCCGCTATAGCCCAGACAAATGAAATAATCGTAGAAAATACAATCAACCACCATTTCAAAATGGCAAAAGATATCTACATAATTAATACTGTTCAAGACTTTTTAAACATAGCACAAGATATAAGTACCTTGAGTAAGCAATATAAACTCGGGGCAGATTTAGACCTTTCTGAATCCCAAGAATGGGAAGGGGGAAAAGGTTTCAAACCTATAGGAACTGATTCAATGCCATTTACCGGCTCATTTGACGGAGATGGTCATAAAATTACAGGGCTCTATATAAATAGACCTGATGAGAATGATATAGGACTTTTTGGAGTAATCTCACCAGAGGCAGAAATTAAGGATCTTGCAGTTGAAGATGCATATATTGTGGGTAATGAGAATGTAGGTATTGTGGTGGGAAGAAATAAAGGAGCAGTAAGAAAATCATATGCTATTGGGGAAGTTTCAGGAAACAGGGCAGTAGGAACATTTATTGGTCAGAACTTAGGCAAAATAACAAATTCTTTCGCTATGGGCTTTGTAAGAGGTGATACATGGATTGGCGGTTTGGTGGGAAGGAACGAAGGCGGAATTCTCAATCGGACATACTTTGCAGGAAAGGTACTTGGATATATTTACTTCGGCGGATTAGTTGGGACAAATAATAGTGGGAGAATATACTACTCCTATTGGGACAAGGAAATTTCAGGGTTACCAATATCACAAGGTGGGTCAGGAAAGACTACCTCAGAGATGTTTACCCAGTCAACTTATCAGAACTGGAACTTTGACTTAGTTTGGGCTATTGATGAAGGCTCCAATTATCCTTATCTACAAATATTGGGAGAGGTTAATTACCCTGACCCTCAATTGATTGAGGTTAATTCCATAGAACAAATATCGAAAATTGGCTTGGAAAGAGAATTCCCTTGGTATGGGAATTACATACTCACTTGCGATATATATTTTTCAGATAGAGAAAATACTGAGGAACTCTCTGCTTTGATGCCAATCCCCTCATTCAACGGAATCTTTGACGGAAATGGCTTTGCAATATTGGATTTGCAAATAGGAGATGATGAAGCAGATTACGTAGGTCTATTTTCACATCTATTCTACGGCGGAAAGATTCAAAATCTCCTTATAGAAAACTGTGAAGTTAAAGGAGACTATATTGTGGGAGGATTAGTTGCATTTAATCAAGGTGGAATAATTGAAAAATGTAAGATAAATGGAATTGTTTCGGGAAGTTACAAAACGGGTGGAATTGTTGGGTGGAATTATGATGGAATTGTATCTCAATGTTTTTCTGAAGGAATACTTAGTACTATCGACGAAGGCGGTGGAATAGTGGGAGTTAACGATGCATTTATTTCCAATTGCCATTCTTCAATGAACATCGACGGGCTTTTTTCTCTCGGAGGATTTAGCGGTTTTAATTTAGGAAGCATAGAATACTGCTACTCTATTGGGAAAGTTTCGGGGTATAAAAATGTAGGAGGTTTCAATGGTATGCGGGACAAAGACAAAATTACCAGTTGCTATTGGGACAGAGAGACATCAGGTATTACAACCTCAGCAGGAGGATTGGGGAGAACTACCGCTCAAATGAAATTAAAGGATACATATTACGAGTGGGATTTCTCTTATATTTGGTATATCAAATCTGGAGAAACTTATCCCATTTTGAGATGGACGGGTAACTATGTTGAAGAAGGTGAAGGCACAATTGAGGGTGAAGGCATAAGCGAAGGAATTTCGGAAGGCGAAGGGACAACCGAGGGTGAAGGTGCAATTGAAGGTGAAGGTACAAGTGAAGGAACTACTGAAGGAGGAGGCGAAGGCTCTGGCGAGGGAGTGGTCGAAGGTACTACAGAAGGACAAATTGAAGGAACACCCGAAGGACAGATTGAGGGAGGCACTACTGAAGGCTCTCTTGAAGGGGAAGGTGAAGGCATAACTGAAGGTGAAGGCGAAGGGGAAGGTGAAGGCGCTCCTCAACCACCGGAAAAGAAGTGTGGTTGCTTCGATAATAAAGAGAATGAATCGCCATCAAAACTATTGCTTGACTTAATCTTCATCGGACTTGTAATATCTTTGGCAACTGCGGTGAAAATCAAAAAATAATCTCTTCAATACAATCAAACAAAAAATAGGCATAAATATTCTTATATCAGTATTCCAGAGAGGGTGGGAGTGTTTTTTGCCTCGCTTAAAACCTAAGCCCAGGAAAAACATCTTTCCAAGAAGTGAAACTACTAATATGGTTTAGGGTATAGTATTAAAAGTGAACTGTTCGGAAAAATTACTCTTGAAATAAGTCCAACTATGGTATCTAATTCATCAAAAGAAATACCTGAACATATAGGCGTATATCAAATTACGGAGAAAATAGCCGAAGGGGGATTTGGTGTAGTTTATAAAGCCTTTGACCCTCGATTAAAAAGAGATGTGGCTATAAAAGTACTTCACTCCCAACATTCTACAGAACCTACAAGGGTTGCTCGTTTTCTAAGGGAAGCTCAAAGCGCAGCAAGGATAAATCATCCAAACATCGTCCAGATATACGACATAATAGAGGAAGATGGCAAATTAGCATTAGTAATGGAGTTTGTAAGCGGAGAAAGCCTCGATAAATTTATAACTCACAATCCTAATTTATCTCTATCAGAACGACTACAAATAGCCATTCAAATTGCAGAGGCTTTGAATGTAGCCCATGAAATTGGAGTTATTCATAGGGATATAAAACCTGCAAATATACTTATAGATGAGCATTTGAATGTTAAACTTACCGATTTTAACTTGGCTCGTCTTCTTGATACTTCTCTCACACCACTTACAGGGGACCATAATGTTCTCGGTACCCCAGCGTATATGTCACCCGAACAATGCCAAGGTAAAGAAGCCACTCCACAGTCAGATATTTACTCATTTGGGGTAGTGATGTATCTTCTTTTTACTGGCACCCTCCCATTTGAGGGGAATAACTATTTAGCACTAATGAGACATCACATGGAAACACCGCCTACACCGGTACGCATAATCAACCCCAATTTACCCATATCTCTCGAAAAACTAATTACCCAATGTCTTGCAAAATCCCCGGAATCAAGACCCTCCTCTGCTAAAGAGATAGTAGAATCCCTTAAATCCATCTTGAATGAGATAACACATAAAACTATTCCCACAGAGCCTACAGACCAGCCGACCATAGTACTTAGGGAGCCTACTCCACATCTACCAGAATCTACTACGCCTCCTGAAAGAACTCCTGCACACACTACTTACCCGATAACACCCCCAACGCCAAATACACCACTTTACGGACAACCTATGGCCTCGCAGGGACAACATCATCCTACGGGACAATCTGGGGAAGTAATCCATACCTCCTCATTACCTACCCAAACGCCATATACCACCCCTTCTCCAAGCCAACCATATCCACAACCACAGTTCACTCCTATTCCGCAAACACAAGTTATGTCACCATCCCCCCCATCAAATGAATTAAGAAACTGGGAGGCTTTATATAGGAGGATGGGAATAATCATAATAATTCTATTCATACTTACACTTATTTCAAGTTTCGTTAGTGTTTACCTTGCCTACAAATTATCTACACAAGGCAATATTCAAGTTTCGAAAGAAGAATCTTTTACATCAAGGTCTGCCGATACTCGATTTTCTTCTATTGAAGCACCTGCACAAAAAATCCTCCGAACACGAGAAACTGAAACATCTAAAATTTTAATATCTTATGCAAAAGAATTAGATAAAAATTACAACTACCGTTTACATTCAAAAACTAAAGACGCAGGAGTTACTACATATTTTCTCGAACTTACTTCCCAAGCATGGCATCCCGAGAAGGTTTTTCCCCCTATTTGGCGTCATTGGTTAACACTAATAGTACCCGATCGCCGAACAAAAGACTCTGCTTTATTTGTCATGACAAAAGGATTGTCCTCTATTGAAAAACCCATGAGCGAGGTGCCTCTTTCGCTCCTATCTATTGCAGTCTCTACAAATTCAATAGTAGCCATTTTAGAAGGTTTTCCAATAGATTCCACAGGCTACTATGAAACACCATCTAAAAAAGTAGAACTGAATGATATTAACTTCTTTGTATGGACGCTTCGCCAATACTACGATACAGGGGACCCAAACTGGATAATTTTACTGCCGATGGTAAAATCAGCAGTCAGTGCTATGAATGCAGTACAGGAGTTTGTTCTAAAAGAACTACAATCAGAGATTCCTGTGAAGGAGTTCGTAGTATGTGCGGATGTTCCGTTTTTTGCTCCGTGGCTAATACCTGCAGTAGATGATAGGGTAATTGGTATTATAGGTATTAACAATTTTGTGTATAACATAGAATCCCTAATAAAAACCTGCTTAATTGATGAAATTACTATTCCTCCACTTTTTGAAGCAATAGATAATCAGGGTTTACTGCAAAATTTTGAGACCGAGGAAGGTGAGAAATTACTCAACATAATTGACCCATACAATTACAGACAGTTTATGAGGATTACAAAACTTATAATATCCTATAACGGTTCAGCAACCTCTAACTTCTCATTCTATGCAGAAGATGTATTACCTGAAATACCCGACCCGACATATTGGGCACTTTATCCGCAAGTATCTCTCTCCCGAGAGCCTATTTATCTTTCCCAAAGTCTAAAGGTAACCTTATGGGAGAATCCCATCCCACCAAAAATGTATAATTTCAAAGATACCTTATCTGTGTTTTATCAGCGTGTCATAAGCAGAAAAGAACTCCCTACATTTACGTGGAACATCGCTCAAAGGGGGAAATGCTCTGTTAAAGTATCTGAAGAAATAGTTGATGCTCGTGTTTGGTACTGTATACAAGACGCGAAGAATAAACTATTTGAAAATACTTCCGAATGGCAAGTCGAAACAATGACTGAGATTGGTGAGGGGATATATGAAGCTGACTTAAATTTCTCCGATGAAAATTACAAAGCAGTTGTGATAGAAATAGTATTCCCCAGCCTATCAGGTACCAACTTCCCAATAACATCCCACATCCACATTATCCCACCCGCGAAATCGGACAAACAAAGTTCTCTTTAGCACAAATTAGCCTGTCAAATCTTTAACGCAATTGTATTTTATTACTTCCCTTCTCTCGCGGAATTGTACTGGTTAATTCTCTCTAACCAGGTAGTATCCAAAGTTAAAGTCCTTGATGGGTATCTTGGTGATGTGGTAGGACGGACCTTATATTCTTGTTTAGCATCAGGGATAAGGTCACGATAACTTATAGGAGGCGGTTCAAATTCTTTTGAGGATTTTTGAACTACTCCTTTTCTTATAGATAAAGGTGCCCGCTTGATATACCTTACTCCTCTCACTATTCTGTGGTCGGATTTATATAAAGTTTTCGGGTCAGTACCCCATTCATATAAAATCACAGGACCATAACTACCCGTACCAACATCTCCTACTACTAAATCCAACCCAGCACGGTAATCCATCATAGCGCCGAGCCAATCGAATGGTATTCCGTTAATATAGTCATAGGCACCAAATATTCTACCTTCGGAAAAGCCGTCATTGTAGCCGTCAAAAAATCCCCCATTTAAGTACTCAACATGCCGGTCATAAGCAAGCATCTGGCTCCAACCTGATTGATAGGCACAATCATACCCCTCACTAAAACCTATAGTAAAGGCGTAATCATACTCAACAAAGTAGCCATCATTATATGCAAACCATAACCCATCATAGTATCCCGCTTCATAAGGAGGGCTATCTACAATAGGAATTTTATCTCCCTGATAATATATTGGTGTGTAATCAACCGTATCGAGACCATCAAAAAAGCCAGCCCAGTAGTAGTCGTCCTGCATAAACCCATCGTAAAAACCTCGTTCGTATTCCAACTGGTCTAAATTTATGTCCAAAGGACAGCCGCTAAAAATGAACAGGGCTAAAATTGGGAGAAGTGTAACCTTTAGAGCCTTAATATTTTCCCCCATATTTAATTCTCCAAATTAGAAATTTTTATTATCGAATTCTGCCTCTGATGCCTGAAGAGATTGAGTTTCCCACGGAATTTGTAGGAGCAGGTGAGAGTGACCTGCCTACCGACGAAGAAGGAGTCGCGAATGAACTCGGTGTCTCCACACGAGGTGTAGAGAAGCGAGGTGTCTCAACATTGAAATTCCCTATAGAAGGAAGTGATGAAGCCCCCCCTCTACCAAAGCCCTCTCTATTTATTGACGGAGTAGAAGGGACGGAGTAAGAGGAACTTGACGGCGTCCTCCCGAATGGGGTCGAAAGACCACCTATACCACCTCTATTGCTAATGCTCGGAGTAGTTTCTACCTTGTTTGTCGGAATGGAAGGTATAGTTCTGATAGAATGATTTTCTCTCAGTGTATTCAATGGCGAAAATCTATCCCCAATAGAAGGAGTATTATCAAAAACTTGATTCCGCGGGGTGGTTCTTATTGAACTACCTGGTTTAGGAGACGGCGTGGGGCTCGGGGTAGGTCTTGTGGGTGTAGGTGTAGTCCTAATTGATGAACCACTGCCGGACGAACCACTATCACTTCCAGGTCTCTTTGTATCATATCCTCTACTGCCGGAGGAACTTCTCGGTTTCTGTTCTCCATCCATATCAATTCGAGACAGACTCCTCGGAGTGTATGGAGTATCCTTTAACGGTGTTCTTACAGATGGTTCACTTCCAATATCTTTTCTGATGGAATCAAGCCTCCTATCAACTCTACCAATCTCTGTTCGAGATGTGTCAGAAGGTAAAGATGGGTTAGTTCTTACGCTTTCCCTTCT
>CAZZMK010000278.1:0-3330 GCA_964655185.1 uncultured Nitrospirales bacterium
AAAATCCCGAAGTGGAACTACCAATAAACATAGTTTCAGTATCACCGAGTTTGAAACAACATTTAATTAACCAACTCAAGTGCACCACTGATAATCCCAGAATATTAGAAATTGGAGAAACTATAATAGCAAATATAGACCAGAAAGGATATTTAACCGCACCTGTTGAAGAGTTAGCCCAAAGCCTTAATGTAAGTCCTGAAGATGTTGAAAAAGTTTTGGAAATAATACAAAAATTTGACCCCCCAGGAGTAGGAGCAAGAAACCCAAGGGAGTGCTTACTCCTTCAAGCAAAAATACTTTTCCCTGAAAAAACTTTATTAATAAAATTGTTAGAAGAACACTACGACGATTTTCTTAATAAACGAAAAAACAAAATAGCCAAAGACCTCAATATCTCTATCGAAGAGGTAGAAGATTTATATGACCTCATCAAGGAAAATTTAAATCCACATCCAGGCTATCAATACCCGGAACCTCCTGATTACATTCAACCCGATTTAATAGTAAGGGAAACAGAGGAAGGAAATTATATAGTTGAACTTGTTGACGATTACTTACCACGAGTCAAGTTTATCGATACCATTAAACAAAACGACTTGAAGAAACTACCTGAAGAAGAAAAAGAAATTGTTAGAGAGTGGAGAGAAACTGCTAAATCCCTTGTAAAAAGTATTGAACTGAGAAAAGAAACATTGCTGAAAGTAGGAGAAGAAATTGTAAGAAACCAAGAAGGCTTTATGAAAAAAGGCGTCTCACAACTAAAGCCTATGACTTACAAGGATATCGCGGAAAAAATAGGAGTGCACGAATCCACTATATCTCGATGTATTACAGGAAAATGGATTGAAACACCACAGGGTATTTACGAATTAAAGTTCTTCTTTACTCGAGGATTGGAATCAACTAAAGAGGGGGAAACTGTTTCATCCGAAACAATCAAAAATGCTATTTCTGAACTTATAGAACAGGAAGACAAAGCAAAACCACTTAGTGATGAAAAAATAGCTCAGTTAATCGAAGAAAAACTCGGGGTTAAAGTTGCTCGAAGAACTGTAGCAAAATATCGTGAACAACTAAAAATCCCTAATTCTTCGGATAGAAAACAATATAAGAAATAAAAACTCTATCTTATCTTCTTATATAAATAATTACACGTCTGCACATTGAACTCATCTAAAGGGCAAATAACAAACTTATAGTTATACAATTTTGGCTTAATTAAATATTCATCATGAGGTAAAGCACCCCAACTGTCATCGCCACCCACGCCCATTTGAAGGTAATCAATATTTAAAGTCCAATAGTCTCTTTCAGGCAGTTCGTAATCGTGAAGTGTATTTTCAATGTCTTCCATACCACAATACCATACACTAAAACTTATAGTTGGAAATCCAACTACCATTACCCCTTTGCCACTATCATCCCCAAATGCTATCCATCTCACTTCTTCTCTATTACCATTCTCCTGTGGTCTCACATAATGATGAAACAACTCTTTTATATTCATAGAATGAATGCCGATGCGTGCTCCACTTTTTCTATCACAGTAATTCTCGTGTGGTCCTCTTCCATACCATATTACCTTTGACATTTCCTTAGAAAGTAAAGTTTGCATACCTATCCTGGGAATTTCAGGTAATTCACTTTCGCCAGGCGAAAAGGTATACTCAACTACTAATTTGCCATCCGAGAATATCGTAAACTTATTACTTACCTGAGCCCCCCCAGCAGGTAATTCATAACCAAATGATATTTCCACTTCATATCCATTCTTTTTATTAATATGCCTATACATTAAGTTTCTCTCATAAGATGATTCTTTCCACACATTTACTCTCCAGGGCATATTATTACCCCTATCATTATCTGTGGGTGGTCTCCAAAAGTTTGGAAACATCTTCCCTACAATCACATTCCTCCCCTCTATTGAATAACTGTTAAGCAAGCCTAATTTCCAATCAAAAACTACTTCAACAAAATTATTCTTTACCACTAAATTCTCTTTATTCTTAGAAACTTTTAGTTCCCCTTTCGATTTATCAACTTCCTGTTTCTCAATCTCCTCTTTTGATAGGTCCGACTTCTCACATTCCTCTTCTAATCTTGGTAATTCGAACTGTTCCCACGCTACTATGTGCCCTGCTTCTGCATATGGTTCGTCCTGTTTTAAGTAGAATTCGATAGTTAAGAAATATTCGTTTCCTGAAGTTTTATTTAACTCCTTCAAGGGAATTACTAAAGTGCCTTTACTCAATGGGGCAACTGAAATTGGTTCTGATTCTCCTTTCAACAAAGGGATTCCATTTTCTTCTATCACCCACCTTATTCCAAACTTTTCAAGCGAAGTAAATGCATACTTATTCTGAACTTCAAATATACCTTCAAATAAATCCAAAGGCTTGACAGAAATATTTTGGTAAACCTTTTTCACCTCAAACAAGCCAGGATTAGGCTTTCTATCAGGTTGCAGGATTCCATTACAACAAAAGTTTAAGTCATTAGGACTGTCGCCATAATCACCGCCAAAAGCCCAAAAATAGTCCCTACCATACCTCTTTTTAAGTTCATCAGGAAGTTCTTTTTTCAGCGCCTGGTCTGCAAAATCCCATATACAGCCACCAATAGTCAAATTATGTGCTTCAAAAAGTTCCCAATAGTCCTTCAGATTGCCTGTACTGTTACCCATAGAGTGAGCGTATTCACAAAGGAAAAAAGGCTTCTCAGGTTTTTGGGATATATACCTCAAAATCTCCCATATTGGGGTATACATTTCACTGTGAACATCTGCAACTTCATTCATCCGCTCGTAATGTATAGGTCGTGATTTATCTAATTCCCTTACCCTTCGAGCACATGCTACAAAATTACACCCGCTCCCCGCTTCATTCCCAAGAGACCAAAAAATAATACAAGGTCTATTTTTATCCCTTTGCACTAAAGCTTCAATTCTCGCAAGGTGTGCCTTTTCCCATTCAGGTTTATTTCCAAGTGTCTTATCTAAATCAAATGTCATCCCGTGCGATTCAATATTAGCCTCATCTATCACATACAAACCATATTCATCACAAAGTTCATACCATATCCACTGGTCAGGGTAATGACATGTTCTAACAGTATTAATATTATTTTGTTTGATTATCCTTATATCTTCTATCATCCTCTCTTTACTAACTACGTGTCCGCTCTCAGGTACAAATTCATGCCTATTCACTCCCTTAATTTTTATAGGTCTTCCGTTAATAAACAATCCTTCCTTAATTAACTTAACTTCTCTAATCCCTATCCTATCAGGATAAACTGCCAGTAACTTTCCATCTTCATACAAAC
>CAZZMK010000279.1:0-13941 GCA_964655185.1 uncultured Nitrospirales bacterium
GCTCTTCCGATCTCAATATTAATATAAATACCTCCAATTTGTCAAACTACCTCAGTAAATTTTATTATTATTTTCAAAATATTTGAATAAAATCACACTATAAAAACATTACAAACTATAAGGAGACCTTACTATGACAAATCAAGCCTATATCATTGATGCTCTAAGGACCCCAATCGGTAGTCTTAATGGGACACTCTCAGATGTTTCCGCAGTAGAACTTGGAATTACAGTGGTTAAAGCGCTACTAAACAGACACCCTGAAATTTCACCTGATACCGTTAATGAAGTAATATTTGGGCAGGTTCTAACCGCAGGCCTCGGTCAAAACCCAACTCGCCAAGTTGCAGTAAAAAGCGGTATCCCAGTAGAAATACCTGCCTACACTGTAAATATAGTATGTGGTTCAGGAATGAAAGCAATCGAATTAGGTTGGCAATCCATAATTACCAACCGAGCAGAAATTGTAATTGCAGGCGGTATGGAAAACATGTCTCAAGCACCTTATCTTCTAAAAAATATGCGAAAGGGCTCTCGGATGGGCGATGTCCTTGCAATAGACAGCATGATTTACGATGGCTTACTCGATATTTTCAATCTTTATCATATGGGAATTACTGCAGAAAATATTGCAGAAAAATACAATATCTCAAGAGAAGAACAAGATAAATTTGCCTATGAAAGTCAGTTAAAATATGCCAAAGCATTTGAGGAAGGGAAATTTAAAGATGAAATTGTTCCTGTTACTATTGAAACAAAAAAAGGGACCTTTATCGTAGATAAAGATGAACACCCAAGACCAGATACAAATCTTGAGAAACTCAGTAAACTGAAACCAGCATTTAAACCTGATGGCACGGTAACAGCAGGGAATGCTTCTGGTATAAATGACGGCGCGTCCGCTGTTATTATAGTATCTGAAAAAATCCTGAGCAAGGTAAAGCCTGCATTTACTCCGATTAGAATAGTAGACATTCAATCTGCTGGATGTGACCCTGCGTATATGGGCTTAGGTCCCATATTTGCAACAAAAAAATTGCTCGATAAGAACAATCTCACAGTGAATGATATCGACCTTTGGGAACTTAATGAAGCCTTTGCTTCACAATCCATTCAATGCATAAGAGAAATAGGCATCCCCCCTGAGTTAGTAAATGTCAATGGCGGTGCTATTGCGTTAGGACACCCTATCGGCTGTTCGGGAAATAGAATTACTGTAACCCTTATACATGAACTCCTCCGCCGAAAAAATAAAAAAGGCATAGCAACTATGTGTATAGGAGGCGGAATGGGAATTGGGGGACTATTCGAAGTATCTTAAAAATACTATTACTGCTGTTTATTTAACAAAGGCGCTAACGCAGTTAAAAGACCCGCAAGTGCAGTAAGAATTGCAGTTATTATCTGAATCGTGGTAGCAGCAGTTGCAGACTGAACTACTTGACAATGAGTGGTAACAGGTCGTAAGTGCTTCATATTTCTCTCCTTACATTCCAAAATAAAATTATCGTTTTTAATATATACAATCTAAATCCACAAATGTTTCAAAATTTTTCATGAATTCCCTTTAAGACCTCTTCATCTTTAATTTGTGAAAGTGCCTCTTTTACAACCGATACTATTTGATTCGCAGGTAAAACTATCACCATAGAATTACTTTCCACTTGATCCTTCCATCCTTCTACAACCCTCACAACACCTAATCCAACAAATTTCCCATCTAAAGTAAAAAATGGTGAACTAACTACATCCAGAGCCTTTCCCTGGTCAACTAAATAGAACATAAACGGCTGGTCTACGATTCCTTCTACCCTTACAATAGACGCACTGTGCGTCCTCCTTGCTATCTTCCCCATCTGCATGAACATCACAAGTGGGTCAAGTAATCTCGCCTCTGAAATATTCTCCTCTGACAGGGACACTACAACTACATCCTCCGGTAACTCTTCTTTTGCTCGAATTACCATTATATCCCTATCTTTATCCTGTAAAAGTACCTCTGCATTTACTTCCTTATCATCCTTAAATAACATCTTCACATAATTGATTCTTATCATTACATTCTTGCGGATCTCAGAGTCCAATAACATCGATGGGTCAAGAGAGGAAAGAGCCAGGATAGCCACCCCCCTAGGCTCTACTAACATTCCAGTACATTGAGATATAGACTCTTCTTCATTATCAGAGATTGACACATTTATACTCGCCCTGACTGTAACTACTGCTTTCGCGAATGAATCGTAAACTTGTCTCCCTTTCTCCGCCACCTCATCGGAAAAAGAGACTCCCGAAAACAAAAACAGAATCCCCCATATTACTATAAATATTCTACGCTCTTTCATTACTATCGCTTCCTAAAAAGTTACTTAAAAAACTTTGTTAGGATGTATTATATCCAAAACCAAAAAGAAAAAGAAATTATCGATTTTACAGATGTATAATATTAAGGTGTACTTTATTTAAACTTACTTGAGGCGAAGATAAATGAGTATCCTCGAAAATATAAATTCACCTGATGCGTTAAAAAAACTCTCTACCCCTCAATTAGAAAAACTCGCGCAGGAAATTAGAGAAAAAATTATTTCTACTGTACTTCAGAATGGGGGGCATCTTGCTTCGCCACTCGGCGTAGTAGAATTAACATTAGCGCTACATTATGTTTTCGACATTAAGAAAGATATTATTATCTGGGATGTAGGCCATCAGGCGTACGCACATAAAATACTTACTGGCAGAAATAAAATTTTCCATACACTACGAAAAAAAGGTGGTATAAGTGGCTATCCTTCTCGAGAGGAAAGCCCCTATGATTACTTCGGCACTGGTCATAGTTCCACCTCAATATCTTCAGCGTTAGGCATGGCAATAGCGAGAGACTTAAACAAAGAAGACTACCATGTAATAGCGGTAATTGGTGATGGCGCAATGACCGCAGGGATGGCAATGGAAGCCCTAAGCCACGCAGGTCACCTCGGCACCAAAATTATAGTAGTATTAAATGATAACGAAATGTCAATTGCACCAAATACAGGTGCTCTTGCAAAATACTTTAACAAACTTATAACCGCGTACTACTACAAACGAGCAAAAGAAGATGTCGGAAGCTTTGTCAAAAGAATAGTAGGTGAAAAAGTAACAAGAACTATTCAAGATTTAGAAAAATCAGTCAAAGCATTCATAACTAAAGGTTCACTATTTCAAGACCTTGGCTTTAATTACATAGGTCCAGTAGATGGACACGACTTGCCACTTCTAATTGAATGTCTTGAAAGACTTAAGTATTTCAACGAACCGGTACTATTCCACTGCAAAACGGAGAAAGGCAAAGGTTATAAAGAAGCGGAACTTGACCCTCAAAAATACCACGGAATTTCTCCTTCTTACATTAAGAAAAAAGATGAAGAAGGGGAAAGCATACCAGCCCAAAATGAAGATAATAGTCACATAAAAACTTTCACCGAATACTTTAGCGAAGCAATTTGCAAATTAGCAGAAGAAGAGCCACGCATAATTGCAATTACCGCAGCAATGCCCTCTGGTACAGGTCTTTCCGAATTTTCTAAAAAGTTTCCAGACAGATATTTTGATGTAGGCATCTGTGAACAACATGCAGTAACATTCGCAGGTGGATTATCAGCAAAGGGTTATAAGCCAGTCGTTGCCATATACTCTACCTTCTTGCAAAGAGCCTTCGACCAAATAATACACGACATTTGCTTACAAAAACTCCCGGTGGTGTTTGCAATTGATAGAGCAGGATTAGTAGGTGAAGATGGTGCCACCCACATGGGCAATTTCGATTTATCTTTTCTCAGGATAATTCCCAATATTGCTCTATGTGCTCCAAGGGATGGTGAAGATTTAAAACTTCTACTCAGACTCGCCCTAACAAAAAATCTCCCCATAGCAATTAGATATCCCAAATGTTCCGCTCCAAAAATAGGCCCGATTGAAAACAGAAATATAGAGGGGGCCGACATCCTCCTTAAAGGAGACGATGCATACATAATTGGTGTAGGACCTATTCTACAATATTGCTTAGAAACTGCCCAAAAATTAAATACTTTGGGATTTTCTGTCGGAGTTATAGATGCTCGCTGGATAAAACCATTGGACACAAAATTATTCAAAAATATTCATACGCCATTCTTATTTACCGTAGAAGAAAATACACTTGAAGGCGGATTCGGCTCTGCTATCCTCGAATTCTATAGCGACAATACAGACAATCTCACCCAACTTCCCAAGATAATTAGAATTGGCGTAACTAATCCATTCTGTGAACACGCTACCAGAAACGAACAATTAGATATGCTCGGTCTAACCTCCCAAAAACTCACAATGAAAATCATAACAATTCTCACAAATGTAAAGATAGAGGCTCACACACCTCAGGAACAAGTTTACTTTACAAGTTGTAAGAAAAATCAAATTTATGATAATCTAATAATTCCCGATGATTAAGAATGGAAAAGGGGCGAGTGGCGGAATTGGCAGACGCGCTGGACTTAGGATCCAGTACCGCAAGGTGTGCGGGTTCAAGTCCCGCCTCGCCCACTTAGTAATCCAATCATAAATAAACTAACAAACTTTATAAGAATAGGTTACCTACTATGTCAGACGAAAAAATCTCTAAACAGGAAACTAACACCGAACAGGAGCAAAAAATGGCAAATTTAGAGAACGAAGAAAAACTTGAGACCCCAGTTGCTAAGTCTGAAAAAACTCACAAACTCTCCGAAGAGCAAGAAGAATTTAAATTCGAGCAAGATCCTTCCTTTGAAATCGAATACAAAGGGGACTGTCTTTACACTGCAAAAATTTCTATCCCATCCATAAATTCCAAAGTAGAAACTGAAAAATATCTTGAAAAACTAAAAGAAGAGGCTATAGTTCCAGGATTTAGAAAAGGCAAAGCACCCAAGTGGCTCTTAGAAAGCAAATTTGGGAAAATAGCAAAGAAAAATGCAAGAGAAACTCTATTATCCGAAGCATGGAAAAAACTCCTTGAAGATAATAAATTTAAGTTATTCGGTACTCCACAATTTGAGGGTATTGAAAATATCGATGAGGTGCCCGACGACCAAGATATTACTTTCACAGCGAAGTTTGAGGTAGCACCCAAATGCGAACTTGGTAAATATCGCAACTTACAACTCGAAAGAGTTATATTCGAACCTGATGAAAACATCGTTAACGAAAGACTCGAAGTACTCAGGTCAAGATACTCAATATATGAGTCTATTCCTGACGCCGAAGCACAAGAAAACGACCAAGTTATTATTGATTTTACCGGGACAATAGATGGTCAAAGTTTTCAGGGAAGTACTGCTAATAATTATCCCTACATTATTGGCTCTAATAGGTTCTTTGGCAAATTCGACGAGATTCTGAAAGGTGCTAAAGTAGGAGATACTAAAAACTGTGAAGTCGAATTCCCCGAAAACTATGCCAACAAAACCCTTGCCGGTAAAAAGGCTGTGTTCGAAATTAAGGTAAAAGATATCAAACGAAAACAAATGCCAGAACTAAACGATGAATTTGCAAAACAATTAGGTTCCGAAACACTTGAAGAATTAAAACAAAAAATAAAAGAAGAATTAGTAAAATCGATTCGCGAAGAGGCTAATAGGAAATTAGAAGAAGATGCTGTACTTAAAGTAATCGAAGATTCTACCTTTGAAATACCTAAGTCTTTTATAGAAGAAGTTACTAAGAATTATGTAGAAGACGAAATCAATAGATTGCGTCAAATGCGAGTGCCTAATTCTGAAATTGAAAAGCAAAGAGAAAAACTCGAACAGGATGCCAAAGAAAGAGCAATAAAAGCGATAAAGTGGTTCACTGCTGCCCAAGAAATTGCTGAAGCAGAAGGAATAGAAGCCACCGAAGAAGATTTTGAAAAAGAAGCCCAAAGTATCCAAATGGGAACAGGAATAGATATAGATACTATTAGAGACTACATACAAAATCAAGGCAAAGATGATATTACAGATTCTATTATTAGAAGAAAAGTCTTGCGATTAATCATTGATAATGCTCAGGTAACAGAAAAAATAGTGACTAAAGACGAATGGGAAAAAATAATGGCTGGCTAACAGCCACAGGAGAACTATATGCAAGAAGAAGTAGAACTGTTAAAAAAACACGGATTTGTAAACCCGTATTCTCTTACCCCTATCTATCCTCAAGCAGTTACCATCTATCAGCAAACCAGTCGAGGTGAAAGAGCCTACGATATATATTCGCGTCTCCTTGAGGACCGTATAGTGTTCCTCGGAATGCCAATAGATGATTATGTTGCGAACTACATTATCGCTCAACTACTCTACCTCGAGGCAGAAGACCCCGATAAAGATATTCACCTCTATATCAATAGTCCCGGGGGAAGTGTGACCGCAGGTTTAGCAATCTACGACACTATGCAATATATTAAACCGGAAATAACTACTATATGCCTTGGACAGGCTGCAAGCATGGCTGCGGTATTAATGTCAGCCGGCACAAAAGGTAAAAGATTTGCCCTGCCATACTCCAGATTTCTACTACATCAACTAATGGGTGGGGTCAGAGGTCCTGCCACTGATATTGCCATTCAAGCACAGGAAATAGTAAGAATCGGAGAAATAATAGACCAAATCCTTGCAAAACACACAGGCCAACCCATCGAAGTAATACGCAAAGATACAGACCGTGACCTATTTCTAAGCGCAGAAGAAGCAAAAGAATACGGGTTAATAGATGAAGTCCTTCAAAGGCAAAAAGAAAAGAAAGAATAGTACCTTAATTCTTTTACTAAATTTTTATATTACATACCTTAACTAAACCAAATTGGGTAACTTTCTTGCCAAACCACTCGTATACTCATCTGTTGAAAATAATAAAACTCGGGAAATATCATATACTACATAAGAATAGAGGAGCACAAAATGGAAAAAGACTTCTCTCTTGCACTAATTGTTCCAAGTATATGGATTGCAAATGTTCTATTCCTACTAATTTATACTTTAATTTCGCCCATTTTATTCTTTATCGCCCTGTTCTCACCATATTCACCCCAAGAACTAATAGCGGAAATATTCGGAAGTAACAATAATCAATCTCAATAGTCGGATATAAATTGGAATTAACACATTTAACTTTTAGTCAGAAGAGACTGCAATAATGTCAAAAGGTATCAATGAATCAATAACCATAATTGAAGATTGGTTAAATGACACCATCGAAATTTTAAATCTTATAATAAAAATAATTACTTATTTAACTGATACAATAACCTTACCTCTCAGGGTTATATTAGCCCTTTTCGAATAACAATCTATTCACATCGATGTTATACTCTGCAATCTTGCGATAGAGGGTGCTTTTCCCAATTCCCAACAGTTCTGAAGCCTTTACGACATTGCCTTGGGCACGCTTAAGAGCCTCAATAATATACTTCCTTTCTATTTCTTCCAAAGTGGGAAAGACCTCCTCTGCGTATCCTTCCTTCTCCAACTCAAAGTCTTCTCTCTTTATTACTTCATCCTTAGCAAGAATAACTGCTCTCTCTACCTTGTTTTTGAGTTCCCTCACATTACCTTCCCACGGCTGAGCACATAGCCACTTTATTGCATCTTCAGAAAATCTAACAGCCTTCACAGCAAATTTCTGCTTAACCTTCTTAAGAAAATAATCAGCCAAAATCGGAATATCTTCTTTCCGCTCCCTCAAAGGCGGTATATAAATCACAAAACCATTCAAACGATGAAATAAATCCCTTCTAAATCTCCCCTCGTTGACTTCCGTTACTAAATTCTTATTAGTTGCTGAGATAACCCTTACATTTACCTTTAAATCTACTGTACTCCCTACTCTTCTAAATGTACCCGTCTCTATTGCTCGGAGTAAACGCGCTTGGTGATGTAAACTTAAATCCCCAATCTCATCGAGAAACAAAGAACCTCCATCAGCCTCTTCAATTAGCCCTTTTTTAACTCCATGTGCACCTGTAAAAGCGCCCTTTTCGTAGCCGAACAATTCACTTTCAAATAATTCATCCGGAATCGCAGCACAATTAATTACTACTATCGGTTTAGAAGCACGATGTGAAAGACTATGTATCAATCGCGCAACTAATTCCTTACCCGTCCCCGTTTCTCCAAGTATTAATACACTCAAATCAGAATGAGCACAATCACGTGCCAAAGCCCTCACTTTCCTGATTGCTTTACTTTCCCCTATCAGTGGGTCAAAATCCATTCCTCCCGACAATAATCTTTGGTTTTCCCACTCCAACTGTTCCATCCGTTCCACCGCCCGCAAATATGGTGAAATCGTATGAGCAATAGCAAGCAAATACTCTACATCATTCTCATCATAAAAATGTTTTGGAGTTTCACCTACAACCACCAAAGCCCCATACACATCCTTACCAAGTGCAATCGGCGCTATAAGCGTATTTCTTATCACTGTCTCCCCTGACTTCCCAAGATACCTCTCAGGTAATAACACTCCTTTGGGATGATGTCTAATCTCAGACAAAATGTTGTTAACATATGCATTACCTACCACCAAACTACTAAACTGCTTTGGAATCACATTCACCTCCTCCTTACCCGAGATAAACTGCACTAAACATCTAACCTCTGGAGTATACTTCTTTTCAATAAATTCAAAGACGTAACTTAATAATTCCTCCGTAGAATGAAACTGACTCAAACTACGAGCAAGAAAAAACAATTCCGCTAACTCTTGCGCAGTTCTTGGCTTTCCTGACTCAAATATATCTTGAGGCACACTATCAATAAACACCGGTACACCTATTCGCAATGGTTTTGTTGCTCCACTTCTTCCTACTATACCACCTTTTTTATCTTCGCTCTTCTCGAACAGCACCCCAACAGAAAAAACCACACTACCAATACCTATATCATCTCCCAAATTTAATCTTCTCTCTCTCACAGGTGTCCCGTTTACAAATGTAGAATTGCTACTCCCAAGGTCTCTAACAAAAATACCTCTATTATCAACATAAAACTCACAATGTTGCCTCGATACAAGAGGGTCCTCAACTACAATATCGCATGACTGGTCCCTTCCTACAACAACCCTATTTCCTAATGTAATTACCCAAGTAAAACCCTTAAGAGGTCCCGAACGTGCACTAATTACATATTTCTGAACATACCTTTGCATTATTAAATCAAGTCATACCTCTCTTCATTTCGATATCCTGTATATAAGAATACCTATAAAATGAGCAGAAGTCAAATTTTTGACTCATTCCCATTTTGGGAAAAAGTGTTTTCCCATTTTGGGAACAGAACGATTACTTTTCAATTTTGGGAAATATAATATAAACATAACACTCTACTTTTCAATAACTTATAAAAAATTATTCGGCTGGCACATACTTTGCTTAATAAATAACAAAATTAAATGCAGGCAATGTTGAGGAAGGAGTGGATTAATAAAAGGAAGAGAGCCCGCTGAAGTAACAAAAACTGGGCTGCGGCTTGCTCCCCATCAGCGGGCTCAAAACCTCCTCGCGCACTAATTAAAAATTAAATATTTAGGCTTGCTCCCTTGCACCCGAGGGTAATTGTGCATAGGGTATTTCAATACCCGCGCCGTCAAGGATTGATTCCCTGACGGCTTTTTTATTTTTCTAAATCTAAATTAGGAAAAAATCAAGTTAAGATATCATATATCCACAAACCTACTAATTCGATTTTTCAAACCCAATTAAAATATAATCCTAATAATCTTTACCCTCTTTAACTACTTAATTAAAGGCATTTTCATTATGAGTATAGAACCACACGGGGGAAAATTAATCGATAAATATGTAAAGCCAGAAGAAAAAGAGTCAAGACTATCTGAAGCAAAAAAACTTAAATCCATTCATATTGATGAGTATTTGAGTTTCGACCTCGACTGTATAGCAAAGGGAATTTTTAGCCCTCTTGAAGGTTTCATGGGAGAAGAAGAAACATTAAATTGCCTATTTGATATGCACCTCAGAAAGGGAATTCCCTGGACAATCCCAATTTTACTTGATGTCCCCCAAAAAGAAGCCGAAAAGATAGAAATAGGGGAAAAGGTTGCTCTAATAAACAATGAAAACATTATAGTAGGAACAATAGTAGTAAAAGAAAAGTTTTCAATAGATAAAACACTACTCGCAGAAAAAGTATATGGGACAAAAGATGAGGCTCATCCCGGAGTTAAGAGGACTTATTCTCTCGGTGAGGTTTTCATCAGTGGCGAAGTAGAAGTCTTTGAAAAGAAGACAATCGAGTTCGAAGAATATAATTTACCACCAAAAATTACAAGGGCAATATTCAAAGAAAGAAAATGGGAAAGAATAGTAGCATTTCAAACCAGAAATCCAATACATAGAGCCCATGAATATCTAACTAAATGCGCCCTCGAAATATGTGATGGCTTACTTATCCATCCATTAATGGGCACTACCAAATCAGACGACATCCCAGGTGAAGTAAGAATGAGATGCTACAAAGTACTTATCGAAAACTATTATCCTAAACAACATGTACTGCTAAGCCTAATGCCCGTAAATATGAGATATGCAGGGCCTAAAGAAGCCATAATGCACTCTATAATCAGAAAAAATTACGGATGTACTCATATCATTATTGGTAGAGACCACGCAGGAGTAGGTAATTATTACGGGCCATACGATGCTCAGAAAATATTTGACCAATTCGACCCCAATGAATTAAAAATCACCCCACTGTTTTTCGATAACACTTTCTACTGCAAAACCTGTGGAAACATGGCTTCAATAAAAACATGCCCCCATGACCAATCGCATCACATAACGTTAAGCGGTACCAAAGTAAGAGAAATGTTGAACAAGGGCGAGAAACTCCCTGTAGAATTTACACGCAAAGAAGTAGCAGAAATCTTAACCGAGTGGGTAAAAAAATCCAAAATCTAAAAGTATTCTAAAAATGAGAGTAGGCATAAACTTAATTTCAACTCCCCACTACGAACCTGACGAGTTAGTTACTCGATTCTTCCAAAAATTTTTACAATATTCCGTAGAAGCAAAGGATACTAATGATTTTTTTATCTTCATCACTGAAGGCAGTTGTGAAACAAATTTCCCTAATGCAGAAGTTATTCAGATTCCGCCCATAGAAAACCGTTTACTCTCTAAATTATATATCCGCTCTACTCCACTGGATTCAATCATAAGAAAGTTTTCCCTTGATACAATTATTTCACCCCTTGAAAATGCTATGTCTATATCTTCTATTCCTTGCATTCCCATTGTATTACATACTGAATCCTGGTACAGAGAACAAGATTTATCTTTCTTTACAAATCGAGATTTGCGTAAAAACCTTGTTAACTGCCCCCTCTGGATCACAACCTCAGAATATGGAAGAAAATTATGCTTGGAGGAATGGAAAGTTCCTCTCAATAAAGTTGTTTCAGTACCTGTAGGTGTGGAAAAATCTCTATCTAAAGCACCCCCACCAATAATACAACAAAAATACCTTGTAAGTGTGGTTGATGATTCTACTATAAGACATCTTCCTGATATCGTGGAGGTGCTAAAAAACTTACAGACTGACTCCCCATACTCAATTCTGCTTATTGGTAAAACTCATAAAAGAGAACCTAAAGATTGGGGCGAAAATGTTCTGAGAATAGAAAAATGCCCCGATAACACCCTTGGAGGCATACTTCACCACGCAACAGCCTTTATATACCCTAGCCTTCATGATATAAGCGCTATGAGAGTTATTGAGGCTCTACAGGCAGGTACTTGCGTTATTGCCCCTTTTAATCCAGCCTTCGAGGAAAAATGTAGTGAACTGCCCTTTTACTACCAAGGAGGAAGTATCTCCTCATTCAATAGTACACTTAACAGAGTACTATCGCTCTCCGAAGAAGAAAGGCTCGAAAGAATCCGCCTTGGTAGAGTTAGAGTAGGCGAATACTCATGGCAAGACACCGCTTGGAAAATAATTACAACTATAAAAAAATTCGTTCTCTAAATTTTGTATCAAAAAATTTCCTTACTATAATATACTCAAAAACACTATTGAGAGGAGAAGGATATGAGCATAGTCCTAGGAATTGATGTTGGTACAAGTGGAACTAAAATAGTTGCCATAAATGAAAAAGGTGAAGTAGTAGCCTCTACCACTAAACCTTACGACCTGATAACTCCAAAACCCGGATGGGCTCAGCAAAATCCCGAAGATTGGAAGAAAGCAGTATTCGAGGGAATTAAAGAAATTACTTCTCGAATTCCCAAAGGTAGTGTTAAGTCAATAGGACTAACAGGGCAAATGCACGGTTCTGTTTTTTTAGATGAAAATGGAAATGTTTTATATCCAGCAATATTATGGTGCGACCAAAGAACTGCTAAGCAATGTGAGGAAATAACAGAAAAGGTCGGAGAGAAAAGACTAATTGAAATGGTATCGAATCCTGCTCTCACAGGGTTTACTGCCCCTAAGATTCTATGGCTTAGAGAAGAAGAACCTGAAGTTTACAAAAGAGTTAGGCATGTCCTACTTCCAAAAGACTACATTCGCTACGAATTAACAGGTGACTTCGCTTGCGACGTAGCAGACGCTTCAGGAACACTCCTTTTCGATGTTAAAAATCGAAAATGGCACGATGAACTCTTGTCTATTCTTGAAATTCCAATAGAATGGCTACCAGAAACATATGAAGGACCAGAAATAACAGGAAAAGTAAAACCCGACATAGCAGAAGAATTAGGACTTCCCCAGGATACTTATGTAGTTGCAGGTGGAGGCGACCAAGCAGCAGGTGGAGTTGGATGCGGTGTAGTAAAACCAGGCATCGTCTCCGCATCGCTGGGAACAAGTGGAGTAGTGTTTGCCTTCTCAGAAACCGTCCACACAGACCCAGAAGGAAGAGTACATACATTTTGCCATTCTGTTCCCGGTGCTTGGCATGTAATGGGTGTAATGCTTAGCGCAGGAGGCTCATTACAATGGTTCAGAAATAAATTGTGTGCCGAAGAAGTCGAACTATCCAAAAAAACTGGCGTTGACCCTTATACTTATATAACTTCCTCCGCAGAAAAGGTTGCCCCAGGCTCAGCCGGGCTAATCTTCTTGCCATACCTCAGCGGAGAAAGAACCCCCCACAAAGACCCATACGCAAGAGGAGCATTTATAGGTTTATCACTTATGCACAGCAAAGCAGAAATGGCACGAGCAATCTTAGAAGGTGTAGCCTTCGGAATGAAAGATAGTGTAGAAATTATGAAAGGAATGGGAATACCAATCAATCAAATTAGAATCTCTGGTGGAGGAGCAAGAAGCCCGCTATGGCGCCAAATTATGGCCGATGTATGCAATATCCCTATCGTCACAATCAACATAGATGAAGGACCTGCTTATGGCGCAGGATTACTCGCAAGTATTTCTGCAGGAATGTTCAAATCCCTATCAGAAGCCTGCGAATCTGTCATTAAAGAAATAGATTACACAAATCCTATTTCACAAAACGTAGAAGAGTATAAATTCTGGTATGAGGAATTTAAGTTAGCCTACAAGGCGTTAGCACCAGCATACAAAAGAATCGGGGAAAAATTAGGCGTTTAATATCACGGCATTGAGCCTAAAAATAAAATTAAACTGAAGTCCTTAGTTGAGTAAGTATCTTAAGGAGGGAGTTGGAAGTTTCTTCTATATTTCTTAGAATTTTCCCACCTTCTCCCCTTTTTATCGCTAACTTCCATTTGATAGCATCCTTAGCATACGAGAGTAATTTGTCCCGATAAGATTCTACAACACTCGACTTCATTTCCCCCTTAAGCATCTTCAATTCTAATTTACTTAATTCTTCATCGCAGGCACATAATAACGATTCTATCTCAAAAAGTTTTCCCCTTGATTTAACTAAATCTTCGCACCCATAAATATTATTAAAAACTTCATT
>CAZZMK010000280.1:0-2828 GCA_964655185.1 uncultured Nitrospirales bacterium
ATTAGAGAAGGAAAGATTATGTATTACCTGCTTGAAATGTTTAATTCGTGTAAGAATTTTATTGAGTATAAAAAAGGTTATCTGGACAGGCTTTGCCAATTAATGCACAATTTAGATGATGCAAAGTTAGATAATATTGTCTCCGTAATTAAGAATAAGATTTCTGAGGGTAAGATGATATTTTTGGCTGGCAACGGCGGTAGTTCTGCGGTGTTGTCGCATTGGGTTAACGACCTTGTTGTTGGTAATTATATTGAGGGCCAGTTACCAATTAAAGTTGTTAACCTCACAGATAATCAGTCTGTAATTACTGCTTTAGGTAATGACGAAGGTTTTGAGAATATTTTTGTGGGGCAGTTAAGGACTTTGTCCGAAACAGGAGATTTATTAATTGTTATGTCTGTAAGTGGTAATAGTGCAAATTTGGTTAAAGCAGTGGAATGGAGCAAATCGCACGGTGTATATACTATAGGGATAGTAGGTTGTGATGGGGGTAAACTAAAATCTCTATGTGATATCGTTTTGCACATTGAAAGCACAAAGGATGAGTATGGTCCTGTAGAGGATGCATTTAATATAATCGCACATATTGTTAGTACTTATCTCGCGCAGGAACGAGGTAAGAAACTTTATCATTAGGATTAGGCTTTGCCTGAGGAGGAACTATGGAATTACAAGAGTGTTTGGAATTGGGAATTCTTGCAGTTCAGCGAGCGGGTTTAATCCTCACTGAGATGTTTAGGAATAATTGTAAGGTGCTGAGCGAAGATGAGAAAGATATAAAATTAGATGCAGATAAAGAAGCAGAGGAAGCAATCTTAGATGTGCTTAGTTCTACTCCTTATCCTATTCTTTCTGAAGAATTGGGTTGGACGAAGGAGTATGAGATTGGCGAACGGTATTGGGTGGTAGACCCGCTTGATGGTTCACTTAATTTTAGTAGAAAAATTCCATTATGTGCGGTTTCAGTTGCATTGTGGCATGACGACGAGCCATTGGTAGGCATAGTTTTTGATTTTCTCAGGCAAGAACTTTTCACAGGGATAGATGGTGAGGGCACAAAGTTGAATGAGACCAAAGTTAAAGTGTCAGAAAGAACTAAAGCATCGGAATCAATAGTGGCAACAGCCTTGCCTGTGATGAATCCGTATACAGAAGAGGAGTTTTTGAAGTATATTACAGAATTGAAAAGGTTCAAGAGATGCAGATTTCTTGGCTCGTCTGCACTTGGTTTGGCGTATGTCGCAAGTGGTAGGATAGACGCATTTATCCAGGATGAAGTAATGTTTTGGGATATTGCTGGTGGCGCGGCTCTTGTGAAGTTCGCAGGTGGTGAAAACGAGATAACCCCCGTAGAAAATATGCCGTGGGTGAGAAAAATTCGTAGTGCTTCTAATTCATCTATCTGGAAACAATGATTATAGATTCATTAAAAAATTGGAATAGGTATTTTAACTCTTCTCTAATGAAGCAGGTTTTAGATTTTCTAAATTCAGTTAATGAGAACTCATTAGAAACAGAGTTTCAGGTGATTGAGGACGGGAAATTAAAAACCGCAGTTATGTCGTACTACACAAAATGTCGATGGGATTCAGTATTCGAGTCTCATCAAAAATATATCGATGTCCAATACACTATTGCAGGGAGGGAGATAATAGAGGCGTGTGATAAGTCTTACCTAAAAAGTAGAACTGAATATGATTATAATAAAGATGTTATTTTTTATTATCCGCCTTTAGTTTCTCCTGTGAGTGTTGTGAATTTCCCTGGGCAATTTGTAGTTCTTTTCCCTGGTGAGATTCATTCTGCAGGGATTAGTATTGGAACTCATAAAGAAAAGGTTAAGAAAGCAGTTGTTAAGATTGACTGGCAAACTTATTCAATAGAAGAAAGGCAAGATGATTTTATTGTAGGAGGGGAAAGATGAGTAGAGTGAATTTGGTTACAGGTGGCGCAGGTTTTATAGGTTCTCATCTTTGTGAGGCATTATTGGAGAGGGGAGAAGAAGTGATTTGTTTGGATAATTTTTTTACAGGACGCAAAACGAATATAAGCCATCTTTTAGATAATCCCAGGTTTGAATTAATACGGCATGATATTACGCATCCAATCTATCTTGAGGTGGACAGAATTTTTAATCTTGCCTGTCCTGCATCACCTGTGCATTATCAGATTAATCCTGTTAAGACCATTAAAACAAATGTGCTTGGTGCGTTGAATGTGCTTGGTATGGCAAAGCGGGTTAAGGCTCGGGTATTACAGGCAAGTACATCGGAGGTCTACGGAGACCCCCAAGTTCATCCTCAGCCCGAATCTTACTGGGGCAATGTAAATCCTATTGGCTTGAGGAGTTGTTATGATGAGGGTAAGCGGGTTGCAGAAGCATTATTCTTTGATTATCATCGCCAGAATGGTGTCGATATAAGAGTGGTGAGAATTTTCAATACTTATGGTCCAAGGATGTTGATAAATGATGGGAGAGTCGTGAGTAATTTTATTGTGCAGGCTTTGAAAAACGAACCAATCACAGTATATGGGGATGGCTCGCAAACTCGTTCTTTTTGCTACATTTCCGACTTAATAGATGGCTTGCTTAGACTTATGGATTGTGAAGGATTTGTCGGACCTGTTAACCTCGGGAATCCTGCGGAGTACACAATATTAGAATTGGCACAGATGATAAAAGAATTTACAAATTCTAAATCAGAGATTGTATTTAAACCCTTACCTAAGGATGACCCAACACGTCGCAAACCCGACATTACTCTTGCTAAAGAGAAACTAAACTGGGAGCCTAAGGTTGATATTAGAGAAGGATTATTAAAGAC
>CAZZMK010000281.1:0-18152 GCA_964655185.1 uncultured Nitrospirales bacterium
ACCTATACCAATTGTAGAGAAGAAGTGAAGTAATTGGATTCTCATTTTGAAATTTTATTCGGGGGCTCGAGAGTTTGAGCCCCCGAAGTTTTTTGTATTGTAAATTTTAGAAAAGCATCATTTCTGATTATTAAGTGAAACTTATTGAGCGGTAGCATATAAGTATGTTGTTTGTTTAGGGTGTTAGTTCCTATTTGGGATAGTGGTGATGGCTTTTATTATTTTTTTGGTAATTAAATATGCTAATAAAGTTAAGCAGATAAGTTTTGTGAGGTATGGGGAGATTAATAGTATCCTTCCGACAGTTACCAATATGGTGAGGATGATTCTTACTGGGATGGCTATAGATGGATGATGTGCGATAAATTCTGCGATGGGTGGACTGATACTGTAGTAGAATTCTACAAAAGCGGTACCTATGGGGTTTGTAAGCATATACTGGTCGCGTATGGCTCTCAATACATTTATTTCTTTTGCTAAAGGTGTTCCATAGACTGCGGTGGCAATAAAGCAAGGACCTCCACCGTCAATTCCTCCACCTAAGGCACCGAAAATTATGAAAGAAAGTCCTGTTGGGATTAGCCATAGGTAATCAAGAGAGACTGGCTCTTCCGGATATATTAATGTATTGGAAAGCACGGCTACTGGAATAGATGGGTTCCCGCGGGTATAGAGTAGAATATCCATTATTCCACTTTCTGATGACGGAGGTGTTTTGAATTTTAATTTGCCCTCGTCTACGCCTCTTTCGTCTTTAACTGCTATTGATAGTTGAGAGCCGGTATTAGGATTTTTTATCACAATTCGGTCAACATATGCTAAGCCTCCCTGAGGGGAAACTATTGTTCCTTCTACTTTACCCTCTTTTGGTGAAATAAGCACGCCGTTCTCTGCGGTAAGCCTTATTAAACTTGTTGTCTGGAAAGGAAGAAGAGAACCTTTTCTAATGCCGAAACTGTTAAGTGAGTATGCCCTTATGGTGTAAGATTCTGCAGGGCCCTGCGAGGTTTCTGTTAGTTTGGGGTCGATATCATCTGCGAGTAATTGTGATTGGAAACAAGTAAACTTTTTAGGGATAACCTGATTAGATATGTAATCAAAGTATACGAGTTGTCCGAAGACTGAGAGACCGTCTCGGAAATAGTTGTAGTCGAGGTCATTTGCGGGAAGTGTAATCCTGATAGGAACTATTTGGGAATCAGGAGTCCCATCTGTTTTGTATGGGTACTTATCTTTTATAAGAAGTAGATTACCATTAGAGTCTTTTGCGATTTCATAGGTGGGTTTGCCCGGAGTATAAGTATCGATTTTAGATATGGGTTGATAAAGATGTAATGAAATTTCATAAATACCTGCAATGGGCGCACCGTATATACCGCCATTAATAAGTGTATTGCCGAATAAACTTGCCGAAGCAGAGGCAGTAGGATTCAGTGTCAGCACCATTGTTCTTATTATGCCTGCAACTGTTGCCACAGCAGGATTCGCTATAGGTGGAAGTTGTAATTCGCCTTTTTTCTGAACGGACTCCAAGTGGATAGTAACTTTCTCTGGAGAAGTAAGATTTATTAAGAATGCAGTGTATGTAATGCCATTGGTATCTGTCTTATAGTGGTAATATCTGAATGCTGGGATGATGGTATTTTCGTATTTCAGGTCTGTATCAATATATGCTGGCATATCATCGGAATAATTAGGGTATTGGGGAACGATTATCTTTGCGGTTGAACCATCTGAACTACATTCGACAGGATTTATTTCACTAATAAGTGTTTCTTTGGTTGTAGCGTCAATCAGTTGTAATGTCATATTTGTATTGAGGTTCATACCCTGTATTTCGCATACTACGCCTCCAAATACCCATACAGCGAGCCTTTGATTACCCTGCTCATCGGATACTAACTCAGCGTGTTCAAATGGTAATAGTTTCTCCACTTGGATGGGTTTTTCTTTAAATATTGCGGTAATTTCATAATCTTTGTCGATAACAAGTGTAAGGGGATTTTGTGTTGAGGTAATATCGGTAATATCACTTGAGATTTGCCATTTATCAAACATATAGTTTCCAGCGGGAATTGCAGTGAGTGTTATTACTGAACCTGCAGGATATTCATCCATCTGGGGGTCGATATTCACAGTGCCACTATTGGGTGGGTCAACATTAATTGTTAATTTGTAGTTTTGGTTTTTTGTAATCTTTGCGGTAATGGTGGTGTTGCTTTGTATTGTTATTAATACACTGGTCTGTGTAGAAATTAGGGTTCCCGTGGAACTGTACCATCCTACGAAGGATGTGTCAGGGTCAAGACCTGATATAGTAAGAATTACATTATCTCCCTCAAAGAATTTATTAGGCTCATCGAGTTCGGGCGAGTTAGTAGGTGATAATGTTATTTTAGCATTAGGTGAGATGTCAGGAAATGACCGTGAGATATTTGCTGTGATAGTATATACATTCAATACCTGGATTGCCTGTGGAAGTAGATATGAATATCCCGCCACTGATTTGTCTATTACTTCTACATCTACCTTCCCCGGAGTGCTTATGGATGGGGAAGTAATGTACATCTGATTTTCGCCATCTTCTATGTATTGAGTAATTGCAATATCTTCTTCGTCAGAACCTCCATTTCTGAACTCTGCTTTAATTCCGCTTATCTTGACTTCATAAAGAGTTTCAGCGTTTTCCACAGTTTGAGGTGTTGATACTGGAATAACTCCTGACAGGGTTAGAGGAGTTGGGGTGTTTACAGGTATTCTTGATGGTGATACTGTATTAATCTTTAGAAGTAATTGAAATGTTGCTAAGATACAATTGCCTTTGAATGAAACTTCAATATTGCCTTCGTCAATGGTGTGAGAAGTCTTTTTCCAGATGTTTGGTGTGCCATTGTCATTTGTGAAATATTGACCAAACATTTTTGTAGGGTATGTGAACACACCTACTGGTTGTAGTTCCTGATTGATGCTAACTGAGAAATGAGATTTTATTGACAGAGTAGAGTTTTCGAGGGATATAGGTTGTATATCACCTGATTCAGTTTTTTGTAGGAGGAATACTGAGAGTAGAGGTAGTTCTGGTAATAATATGCCTGGTGCGGTTTGGGATATATTTTCAAGCCAGTTTTGGAGTGTAGTTCCAGATGTTATATCGATAAGTGCGTCGTAGTTATCAGTTAGTGAAATAATGGCAAAAGGTAATGAAGATTCAGAAACTAATAGGTTTTGGTCCAAAAAGGATTGATAAGTTGGTAGTTCTAATATTATATCTTCCGCAAGTTTTATTTTTACTGTGTTATCTTCGAGGTTCAATGGTAAAAGTATTACATTTCGAAGGCTACCATTCATTAGTTGGTTTGAGTACCAAATTTCACCAGCATCAATTATGTTGTTAAAGTTTTCTGGTAGTCCGTTTAGGTCATTATCTTCGTTGGTTGTAATTTTTTGAAGGGTTAGACGAATAGTTTCTGAAGGAGATGTAATCCTTTCGTATGTGACAGAATCATTGTTGAAAATTGCGTTGATAATCCCTTTGAGGTAAATTTCAATTGGATTTTGAGTTTGAGATAAGAATGACGAGATGTTTACAAAATCTGTTCCAGGGATAAGAACTGTGTTAGAGTAAACTGAATTTTCGTCCGGACAAAAAGTTTCATTTAGACAGCCTACAAAAGTAATAGTATCGTTGCTTGTGCTCGTGGACTCCGCAGATACAGGGATGAATATATTAAGTTCAGATTGGTTATATATATTTTCAGGCACTACTATGGTTTTGTTCTCGAAAGGAGATAGAAGTAAGATGTTTTCATCTTCTTGTTGGGTAGTGCGGATTTTAGCGTCAAGTAGCGACAGCATATCAATTCGTGGTGAGATATTATCTCCATAGCCATATATCTTTTCTGGATAGAAAAATATAGATACCCATATTATGGTAATTATAATTGTGAGGGAAATGGGAAGTTTTGATAGTTTTTTTCTTGTCTTATTCATATCTATATTCCTATTCACTATCAGAATATATTATATAAATATACGCAAATAAGATTTAGTTCACTGATTTTTCGGTTTGAGAAATGAATTCTGTGGGTAAATATGGATTCCTATTTTTTACTATAAAATGCATGATAATTAAGACAATTGTTGAAAGTAGGCAAACTGAAAGGGCGACTATTTGAGATGCGGTCATTCCAAAATGTGTATGATAAGAATCCCCTCTAAAGTTTTCATCAAAGAACCGCCACGCTCCGTATAAAGCAAAGTACCACAGTAGTACATGACCATTGTATAGTTTATTTTTGTAAATCATCCTTAATAGGAAAAATATAAAGATTAGTCCAAAAATTTCATATAGAGGGGTTGGATGAACGGGGAGAGGCATTGTTGCATTTGCGGGTATTAGGTGACGAATAACTTGCTTATCAAATATGTCGCTGTCTTGGGGGTAAACGACTCCCCAGGGGAAATTACATAAGTCACCCCAACAACAGCCATTGAGGAAGCACCCAAGTCTACCAATAGCATGTCCTAATGCTACATAAGGTATAGCAATATCTCCTGCGATGAGGAAAGGAACATTTCTTCTACGGAGATATAGCCATACACCTATGAGTCCTCCGATAAAAGCGCCAAAGAAAACATAGCCACCCGCCCAGAAGAATAGGATTTCTCGAGGAAGGTTTTTTATACCTTCATATTGGATAACCTGATATATCTTACCTCCGAGCAATCCAAAAATCAGAGCCCAAATGCCAACTTTACCATCAACGGGATAAGGTTTGGGAAGTTTTTGATTTTCTCTTAGGGCGAGTGTGACTGCTACGAACAATCCGAGAGCAAGACATACTACATAAGAATGCAAAGCGAGTTCACCTATTTTAATTAATTCTGGACGCATATTCTACCCCCACTACATTTTCTTGGTATCTTTTTTCTTTGTTGCTGATAACATCGCAACAAGTACGATAATAATTAGGTAATCTGCACTTATATTGTAAGATGATGATTTCCCGCAGCCACAACTTGTTGAAGGCTTTTCATTATCAGGAGAGCCTTCACCAGTCCCTTCAATTGCTCCTTCATTATCTCCCTCTGTTGTTTCACCGTCCGTTTCTGCTTCAGGCAGGATCCCTACGTATACTGCTCCGTTTATCATTTTTGGATAGATTGGGACTGCCTCGATATTGGTAAATGAGCAGTAGATGGGGATTGATTTCTCTTCCTCATCAAAAGTCCTTTCCACTATAGTGGGATTTGTCTCTGACGGCAAGATGATTGGGAGTATGTCGCCGGTTTGTGCGGAAGGTAGTAATTTTGCTGGAACAGAGAAAATAACTCCCGGAGGGATGGCGGTGTTTCCTCCCCAGATTGCTACAGTAAAGACACCTTCGGGATGTATAGCGAGTTTGCATTTGAAGTTTTGCTGAATCAGAGAATCGGATAGGATAATCGGTAGTTCAGTGGAGAGTTCGTCTGTATTTGTATCGAAAGTGTATATTTCAGAGTTGTCAGAATTAAAATTTTCATTGCAACCAATTTGCATTTTGCCCGGGTCAAATGTAAATGTAATGATAGTAGATGTGATGTTATTAGTATTGTCCAGGATGAAGTCAAGAGTGAAGCATTCTTCGGGCTGTGCGTACACCTCGCTACATTGGATAGTGGAGGAAAAAGAGACTTCTTGGATTATGATAATAGATAGAAGTAAAATTAATTTAATAAGGAAGTTTTTCATATAATATCTTTAAGTCCTTTTTTATTTGTAAGACATTATACATAAAACGAAGTTATGTTCTAAACAAAGTCGGATTTGGAATAATATGCAACCGATAGTCGCCGTGATATGTAAGAAATGTGGACTACGGATTTGGGTTCCTGCATTAGTTCAAGGTAAGCAGGGTATTTGTTTTCATTGTGGAGCTCCCATAGTAGTACCTGTAGTTAGTGCTGATTCATCACCCGGTATTCAATTTAAGCCCGGTGAGCGCGTAGATGATAGGTACTTAATACTTGAGATTGTTGGCAAAGGTGGAATGGGTTATGTGTTCAAGGCGAAAGATGAGTTGTTAGATGAAACTGTAGCATTAAAGTTTTTGCATCCCAATTTGCTTAGTACTCCGAGGGCGGCACAATTGTTCATAAAAGAGGCTCAAGTGGCGAGGCGATTGAGGCATGAGAACATTGTTGCTGTGCATGATGTAGACTGGACGAATGAAGGGCTTTTGTTCTTGAGTATGGAGTTTTTAGAGGGGCAGTCTTTAAGAAACTTGATTAGGAAACATAGGATAGAACGGAAATACATTCCCGTTCGCATAGCGGTAGAGTTTACCATTCAAATTCTAAAAGCATTGGAGTATGCTCATCGATGGGTAACTCATAGAGACCTTAAGCCTGAAAATGTGATGGTGGTCCCAGGAGAGAAAATAAAGGTGCTTGATTTTGGACTCGCACTTGCAGTAGAAGAATCGGTATCTCAATCGTCTGTAGGAACTTCACAGAAGCATGTTGTAGGTACCTATGCGTATTCTGCCCCTGAACAGAAGAAAAAATGGCCAGTGGATACTCGTGCCGACCTGTATTCTGTAGGATTGATATTATACGAGTTGCTATCTTTGCGCTCTCCGCTTGACCCATATGTCCCGATTTTGCAAGAGAGGACAGATGTTTCTCCTTCTTTGGACAAAGTTTTGTCAAAGGCTCTTGCAGAGGATAGAGAGGATAGATGGCAGACTGCAAGGGAATTTAGAGAAGCCCTTGAGGAAAGTTTTAAGAGTTCTTATCAAGAAAAAACAGTTCATGTGATAACAAATTCTGTGAAGAATACAGGCGTTTCTACTGAGAATATGGTTTTTTTAGAAGGCGGTTACTTTTTGATGGGCAATAATGCTGTGAAAGAAGAGGCACCGGAAGAAGAGGTATACGTTGAACCATTTTGGATTGATATATACCCTGTGACTGTGGCGGAGTATCGCAAGTATATCGAAGCCACGGGGGCTCCACTACCAAGATACTGGTATGACCCTATGTTGAATGGCCCTGACCAGCCGATAGTAGGTATATCTTGGTTTGAAGCGAGTTCGTATGCTAAGTGGGCGGGTAAAATGCTACCGTCCGAAAAGGAATGGGAATTTGCAGCAAGGGGGAAAGAGAACAGAAGGTATCCCTGGGGAAATACTCCTCCTGATACTCTTCATTGCAACTTTAATGGATACCTGGGTATGCCGTCGATAGTTACTATGCACGAAGAAGGGAAAACGCCAGAAGGTATCTATGACCTTGCAGGTAATGTGTACGAATGGACGCGTGATTACTTTCTTCCTTATACCATTGCTAGGAGCAGACCTGATACCGTTCCTAATCCTCCGCTTAGAGCGGTGCGGGGTGGCTGTTGGGCGTCCAAGGCTGAGGAAGTTACAACTACTGCGAGGAAAGGGATGTTTCCCGAAACCCGAATAAATACTATTGGGTTTCGTTGCGTGATACCTGTTGGGAAGAAACATTAATTAAGATTTTATTAATATTTTTAATATTTGAAGTAGAAGAGAAGGATAGAGTAGTCTATTATTAGTAGTTCTGATATTAATATGAAAATTAAATTAAACACTAAGAAAGGAATATTATATGGATAAGCACAATCATAGTGGTTGCTGTGGCTGTCATGGCTTACTTCAAGGTGCGCACATCCCGAGGCGGACCTTTCTCGCAGCAGTCGGCGGTACCGCAATAGGCGCAGGTATTGCTTTATCGGCTACAGGTCAGACAACATCAGCAGGCACAGATATGGCTTATCTGAATGAGCCTGTAAAATCTGTGAAGAACAAACCTCTGGTCGTGCAACCAATATTTACTTATGCTATTTATATGAGACATGAGCAAACAAGTTGGCGTCCGTGGGGTGGTTTCCACTCGATGGAAGATGTGGAGAAAGAATGTCAGAAGATAGAAGGTGAACTTGCAGAACTTAAATCTAAAGCGGAATTTCCGTTAGAGATACTCCCGATACTCAAAGTTAGTAGAGGTGAAGAAGCGCGAAGAGCAAGGGAGGCACAGGCTGATGTTGCGATTGTTTATGGTGCTACTGGTGAGATAGAGCCTGTTTTCAGCGATAATAAATATTATTTGGTTTTTGTAAGGCATAGAAGTGGTCCTGCTTATCTCTGGTATGAAATAGTCCACCCAAGATTTTTGCGGAAAACATTCGATGATTACAGGGAGAAGAGACTTACTCCTCAAGATGTTGTTGTGGATGAGTATGGTGATTTGTTATGGAGATTGAGGGCGCTATACGGTGTAAAAAATACAATGGGTTGCAGAATGGTTTGCATAGGCGGTCCAGCGGGCTGGGGTGAAGGTGGGAGAAATTGCCCAGAACTGACTAAAGAAAAGTTTAAGATGGAACTTATTGATTATCCGTATAGTGAACTTGAGAAGAGATTAATCCCAGCGTTGAAAGATAGTAAAGTCCGTGAGCGGGCAAAGAAAAATGCCAAGGCTTATCTTGGCATTCCTAATACGAAACTTGAGACCGACCTTCCGTTTTTGGAGAATGCTTTCATTTTGACGGATGTCTTTGAAGAGATTATGGTGGAACTTGATGCACCTGCTATAACTGTGAATAATTGTATGACTACGATTATACCTAAGGCTCAAACTACTGCATGTATGACACTAAGCCTTTTAAACGATAGGGGTGCCATGGCATTTTGTGAATCCGATTTTGCGGTAATACCTTCAGGGGTGCTTATGCACTACATCTCTTCCAAACCTGTTTTTTTGCAAGACCCGACTTATCCTCATCACGGAGTCGTTACAATTGCTCATTGCACTGCACCTCGTAAGATGGATGGCAAAGGTTTAGAGCCGGTTAGGATATTGACTCACTACGAGTCGGATTACGGAGCGGCGCCGAAGGTAGATATGCGTATAGGAGAAACTGTAACGGTAGTAGACCCGGATTTTGAATTTAAGAAGTGGATTGGATTTAGAGGGAAAATTGTGGCTAACCCGTTTATGGATATTTGTCGGTCTCAGGTAGATATAGAAATTGAAGGCGATTGTAATAAGTTTGTTCAGGATATGGTAGGTTTCCACTGGATGATGTGTTATGGTGATTATCTAAAAGAGGTTGGCTATGCACTTAGAAAATTCGGCATAGAGTGGTATAACCTTACATATAACAGGACTTTGGAAGCATAGGTTATCAAAAAGAAATATTTCTTATCTCCTGAAGAGAAAATTTGTTTTGAAAATTCGGTGTTGTAAGTGTGGGATTAGTTAGAGGAGTGTGGCAGTTTTATATAAAGAGCACGGTAGACCACTCGGCCAAGTCGCTGAACAGAGATTTCTCTTTCGGTAGGTATGCCAAAAGGATTTGAGTCCATCCCCTCTTGATATAGTTGAAGGCTTGGGACCGCAGTAAATCGGGATTTAATATCGAGCATAAGTTCCTCTACATCAGTCTGAACAAAAATTTTTCCTTCTGGCTGTAGATATTCTGCAAGTGTTGTTAGGAGTTCCTCATTTACCATACGCCTTTTTCTATGTCGTTTCTTGAACCAAGGGTCTGGAAAATTTATTGTGACGTAGTGTAGTATTCCTTTAGGCAAACTCTCTAATACTGGTCTTAACACAATTTGAACTTGGCCAAAGAAGAAATACAGATTTGTTAGAGACATCTCCTCTCGCCATCTGTTAGCCCTATCTACAAGTGGTTTCCGTATCTCAATTCCTAAGAAGTTCCAATCAGGATATGTTTGAGCCATTTTTATTAGGAAATGACCTGCAGCGGAGCCTAAGTCGAGCAGTAAGGGAGCATCGAGATTTTTATAAATTATGTTCCAGTCAGGGATAGGAGGCACTACAAGATATTTTTTCTCAAGTGGATTTACATGCTGATGTATTCTCACTTACTATGCCTCCCTACTCTTTTATTTATATAATGTTGGGTATTAAATTATACTATTCTGATATATTGTGAGTAGAAAAGGTTAATTTTGCAAGGAGAAGAGAGTATCTACGATGAAAAAACGAATTATTATAACCTTTTTGGTACTTATTATGTGTGCGATGTATGAAGTAAAAGCAGGGGTTTTTGACAAGTCTATTAATTGCATAATTGTGAATTGTGGTAATGATGAGATGTGGGCTAAGGTTGCAGACAGGGTTGCAGAAATTTACCAAGTAGAAGGCTATAATGTAGGTGTTTGGGACGCCACCGTTTTTCTTCGCAATGAGAGTGAAGTAGTTAATAAAGGAGATGTGTGGGTTATAGTTGCTGGGGATTCTCTGCCACCTGCGAGTAGTAAACCATTTGAGAAACTTTTGCAGTCGGGCAAAGATATAGTTGTTTTATCTGCCCCGATATGGAATGATTCTCGGCTATGGGATGGGGAATCTCTGTTGACATTTGAAGATTTTGCGAGAAAGCATAGAAAGGAATTATTTCCAGATAGAGACTTTATAAAAAATATACCTGTGGATAGTTGGCGGAGAGAGAGCAATAATATTGGTTCGCCCGCAAGTTTGAGGTACGTAGACAATAGTGAACTATTTGAAGATGAAATATTTCCAGCCTTCCAAGCATTAGTAATTGATATGAAGGGATGGGATGTTTTTACTTCACCTGCTCTGGAAAATCCTTTTGGAAATGGAGAGGATGTTACTGTGTTTTTTGCAAAGGGAAGTGGCTTAACTAACTATTTGACATTGGAATGGCGCGAGAAAGATTTTTCGAGATGGATAACTTCTGTGCCATTGACCAATTCGTGGAATTACTATGTGTTAACTCCCGAGATGTTTAATTTTTGGGAGGGACCACCGGAGCGCAAGGGGACTCGGTTTATGCCGGAGAATGCAATGCAGTTTTGTTTTGGCCTTACAATGAGTCATTCCCCGATACCTACAGGAAAGCACAGTTTCTGGATTGCGGGACTGGGAACTCAGAAAAAGAATAGACTCCATGAACTTATTATGCAACAGAGAGTTAATCTGCCGAAATTAGAAATACTTTATCCTGATTATAAGTTTTATTATTCTAACGATGTTAAAAGTGTTAGAGTGCTGGGAGAAATATTGCCGTGGATGGATAGAGAAGAAATAATAGTTCCTAATGACTTACGTTTGATTCACCCGAGACCATCTGCTGGAGGATACGATAAAACCCGTGGGTGGAGATGGGCACCCTTGCTTGAGTGTTATGGTAAAGAAGATGCATATCGCGGGGCAATGTCTGCAGTGATGTTGTACTCTGAAGGAAAATTTAAGGGCTCGGTAATTATAAGTTTTGCTGTTCACCAACCTCAATGGTACTTAGAAAACTCAACACTGGAATTAATAAAAACCTTGGCTCGTAGGATAAAAAATCGGATTTATTTTTTAGATACCGGCACAGAATTTTATACATATTTCCCTGAACAGGATATTAAGGTTGGTTCAAATGTGGTTAACCTTTCTTCTGTTCCTCGCGAAAATGTGAAGGTAGAAATATCTTTGTATGATAGAGGTAATAGAACGCTTTTAAGTAATAAAACTTTTGTAAAGGATAAACTTAATCCATCTGAGGTGTGGAATCTAAATGAAAGTTTAGGCTCTACAAATCTTTCGAGAGAACTGGTGGTAGAGAGTAAGTTATTCATTAATGAAGAATTACTCGAACAAGTATCTCATAATGTAAATGTTTGGACCCCCAAGGAGAAAAAGGAGTACATAACGATTCAAGACGGCGATTTTATATATAGGGGTAAGCGATGGTGTCCATATGGGGTGAATTATATGCCTTCTTCGGGTATTGGAACTGAAGATGGTGCGTACTTTGAATTCTGGTTAGGTAAGCGTTCTTATGACCCAAAAGTTATCCAGAGGGACCTTGAGCGAATAGTAATGATGGGGATGAACTCAATAAGTGTATTTTTACATTACCCCTCTATGTTAGACCAGAACCTACTTGACTTGCTTTACAGGGCTGATAAACTCGGTTTGAAAGTAAATCTGTCACTTAGACCTGGTACGCCTTTTGATTTCGAATGGGAGAAAATAAAAGAAATGATTGAGTTTTATAGGTTGCCCGAACACGATGAAATATTTGCATACGACCTTGCTTGGGAACCTATGTTTCCGGGGCATGAGGGGAGGAAGAGATGGGATGTTGAATGGGAGAAATGGGTCATTAACAGGTATGGCTCGATAGAAAATGCGGAAGTAGATTGGAAGTATTCTATTCCTCGAGATAGTGAAGGAAAGGTAACAAATCCTTCCGATGAACAGTTGATGAAAGAGGGTGAGTGGCGAGTTATGGTATGTGCATATAGGCGATTTCTTGATACATTGCTTTACAAGTATTACAATCGAGCGAGAAAATTAGTAAGGTCTATCGACAATGTGCATGCAGTCAGTTTCAGAATGACTGAGGCTTGTAATCCGACCAATAGCAATGCTAATCCTCTTCCGTACGATTGGTACTATCTTGCCTGTGCGGTAGATATATTGGAACCGGAAGGTTATGGGCGTATAGGGAATTGGGAGGTAATTAAGCCCGCCATATTCCAGGTGCAATATGGCAGATTATGCAATCCTGAGATACCTTTGATATGGGCTGAGATGGGTTTCAATGTGTTTAGGACAGAGAAAAGACAATTCGAGATAGCGTTGGATACACAAGCCCGATTTTACCAGGACTTTCTTAGGATGGTGCTTGAAAGTAGTTCTGACGGTATCTATTTCTGGTGGTATCCTGGAGGCTATAGAGTAAATGAGAAAAGCGATTTTGGCATTATTAATCCTGATGGAACTTTTAGACCTGTTTCAAGGGTAATACTTGAGAACTCGGATATATTTGGCAAGCAGGAATTGAAAGAACCTGATACTTATATTGAAATAGATAGAGATGAGACATCGAGGGGAATCGCAGGTATTTATGAGAAAGTAAAGGATGATTTCTGGAGGGTTTGGGATAGTGGTAAAGTTCCAGGCTTGAAAACCGCAGGAACAAATTCCACATCAGCGAATTGCCCGTTAATAGCGGTTGGAAATACTGAATACCGAGGAAGTAATCCCTTAAAGTATTTGGACTCTTTCTTTGATGTTGTGAGGATTAAAAAAGGTAATGGTGAGTCTGTTGACGTTGAGGAATATGACGGAGTTGTAGAGTTGAGTGAACAGGAGTTGCAGAATTCAAGTATATTTTTTGAGATAACGAATTTAGGTGAAGCGCTATGGTTGAGTAGTTCAGGTGGAGGGGATAAAGAGGGTTGCGTTTATCTTGTGTTGAGTGGGCTGGTAAATGATAGGTTGCCTATTAACTCGGATGTTAAAAAAGGTGGCACAATCTCTTTTACAATTCCATTACCCAATAGATATGGCCAGATTAATGTTTGTTTAGAGAGTTATGGCAGAGCCCGATTTGGAGAGAAGAGGAGTATATTGATTAAAGAGAGGATTAATGAGTAGGTTTCAAGCATTTGAAGTAAGTAAGTTCTTTTTAATCAGTGGGAGGGAAAGAGTAAATAATACCATCGCAGTGCCAGATATTAATGCGCCGATAGTAAAAGCCCATTTTGCTCCGAGTACTCCCCAAAATATACCGAAGAGTAGACTTGCAGGTAGTGCGGATATGCCTAACACAAGGTTGTATAAGCCGAATGCCACTCCGCGCGATTCTGGCGGAGTTAAATCAGTAACGAGTGCTTTTTCTACGCCTTCAGTAAATCCGTAGTAAGAACCATAAATGATGAGTAGTATCCAGAATGCGGGCTGTGAAGATACCCTACTCATTCCCAAATATACAAAGGTATATATTCCCCAACCTATCATAATAATTTTATATCTACCGAATTTATCTGATAGTCTACCGCCTGGCAAACTAAAAAGTATTTTGGACAAATGTAAAGTAATCCAGGCTAAAACTACGCCTAACGGGCCGAACTTAAACATCTCGTTTCCGTAGAATACGATGAAGAGGTCAGAACTGTTACCAAGTGCGAAGGTTCCTACCGATATAAGGAATAGATAAAAGCCGATATTCAGTTTTGTTTTCTTATCAACTTCACTTGCAGAGTCCTCTACGTTTTTACTGGTGCTTAGATATTTTTCTTTGACGAATATTGCAAGGATTATGACTGCAATTATGCCGGGGATGAAAGAAATTATAAACATTAACCGCAAGGCATACAGGCTGATTTTATCTGAGGAGTTTCCCACATATGGAATAAAGTTTTCTTTAAGTAATAAGTAAAGAACAACCATTGATAATATAGGTCCGAGTACTGCTCCTGCGTGGTCCATTAAGCGATGAAAACTAAAGGCTAATCCTCTATGCTCGGGTGGTACGGATTCACTAAGAAGGGCATCTCTTGGTGCAGTGCGGATTCCTTTGCCTACGCGGTCTAAGAATCTAAAGAAAACAACCTGACCACCACTTTGAGCCAGGGCAATAAGGAGTCTACAAAAAGTTGAGATGAAATAACCAGAGACTGTGAGGAATTTGCGTTTTTTTATTTTGTCGCTTATATATCCAGAGATGAGTTTGAGTAGACTTGCTGTGCTTTCAGCCACTCCTTCCATAAGTCCAATATAGAAAGGTGCAGAACCTGTAGCAACCAAACCTGAAATAAAAATAGGTAGTAATGGATATACCATTTCGGAGGAAGCGTCTGTGAGGAAACTTGTGAGTCCGAGGAACAGTAGATTTCCTCTTAATACCTGTTTTAGTTCTTTTAGAAAAGAGGTCTTCTTTTGATTGTTCAAATTTGAATTAGACAATTTAATTACTTCCTTCGTTTGTAGAATATTTTCTATAAATAATGTTGGTAAGTGCAAAGTAAGAGCAAGTATTTAAGTATAATAAAATTGAGAACCTTTGATTTTTATTCCCATCTTGCTATTAAGTTATTGTTTAGTCTATACATATTTGCGTAAAATAAGATATGTTTTTACGAATTAGGAATAATTAATATGCCAACATCGGATGATAGATGCCTTGATAAGTGGATTAGGGAAAGGGATAAGGAATCTTTTCTGGAATTAGTTGCACGCCACGGGGGAATGGTTTATGGAACGGCGTTGAGAATTACGGGTAGTAGTGAAATTGCGTTGGAAATAGCTGTGGCATGTTTTGAGAGATTGATGAATTTGGAGTCTCTCCCCCAAGTGCCGGTGCTTATTTTTCTTCATAGAGAAGCGACTCGGTCTGCATTAGAGAAGGTTAAACCCTTGCCTTTGCCTACTGAACCGGTGAATTTTCCTACGTGGAGTGATATAAAAAATAGGGTAGATGTCCTTATAGCGAACTTGACAGAAAAGTATTCTCAGCCTATTATACTGCATTTTCTTGAAGGGCATGCGCCAGCAAATCTTGTGTCTTATCTACGACTTCCCCGTGAAAAGATAGAGGAAAGGATAGAAAAGGGTATTGAGCATCTTAGAAGAGGTCTAAGTTTACTAAAGGTTAATATTTCTACTGTTCAGTTGATGCAATTACTGTCGAGCAATACATACGAGCCTTCACCTTCTGTCCTTTCTGAAAAGATTTCCAATCTCATTCAGTCTTTTTCTACTTCTGAGGTGGCACAAAGTGCAAGGGAGGAGAAGACCAAACCTGTTAAAATTTCTTATTTAGTACCCCTAATGAGCGTTATGGTTGTTATTTTGGTTTTTATTCTGAGTGTTTACCTTATTTTCAGCGGCGGGTCCTCGGGAAGTAGAACAGAAGTATCCGCAGATTTGGGGGAGATAAATGTGGAAAGGATAGGAGAGTCTAATCTTCCTGCTCCCGTCCAATCAGATGGTGAGAGTAGTAGTGAGGAGGCTGATAGAAAAGAGGTCTCTTCGATAAGCCCAAATGATAAGGAAAGTACAGAGTTTGTATTAGACCTGGAAAAGAAATTGTTCGAACTGGTTTATGCAAGGTATGAAGAGCGAAAAAATAGTACTCCACCTATATCTTTGACCTCACAGGATTTTGTGCCAACGGACTCTTTCTATTACTACTTCATTGCGTTAGAAACCCTTGGACAAGTAGACCCTATGTGGATTAATCAGGTGTGGGACAGTATTTTCTCGGCGGGACCTGCTGGTGTTCCTGAAAATTTCAGACTGCAAGTTAGTTCACTTAGTGAAGTTTTTGCTAATTGGCGTTCTGGTGCATTGTTGGAGAAAGATAATTTTCCACAACCCCAAATACCTGGTGAGGTGCCTGTCCCTGTGGAAACTTTTCAGACATTACTCGAACTTTTTTCTATTAATATTTTGCTAAATAGTGCTCCATTCAATGAGCAGGCATTTCAGGATGTGCAAATACTTCAGAGATTTTCCATAGGTTCGTATAAAAATGCCTGGGGTGACTTAGTTCATATTCCCCTTCATGCTTTTGAGTGTACATCCATTGTATTAAGAGAAATGACAAGGTTTAAACTTCTCCCGCAGAATTTGTTTAGGGATGCTTTGCGAATGATGTTAGAGATTGAAAAGACAATTTCAGATAAGGAAACTATTCGTTATAATGAATACCGTCAGATTGCCAGTTGGATAGAAACAGAATTTCCTAATATCGTTGCAGTGAGGAATGCATTAAAGAATTTTCTTACTTCCCCTGCGGAGAAAGAGTACATAGAGAAACTGAGTGATGGGGAACTGCAGAGGAGTTGGGACAATTTTCTAAGACTTCCTTCAATAGAAAAAGAACCTCCTATGTCATATCCACTTGAGGAATTTAGAAAGATAATCTTTCCTGTGGACCTGTCAATAGAATCTCATAGAACGCATGCGAAAACTTCTGTTTTGCTTGGTAAGTTAATAATAGCAATAGAGTGGTTTGGATTGGAGAATGGTTACTATCCACCTGCACTAGAAGTGCTTGTTCCCAACTATTTAACTGAAATAAAGCAAGAGGTGATTCAGGAATTGGGGATACAATATATCGTGGATATTAATACAAACCTATACCAGATACAACTACCTGATGAAACACAATCGTTATTTTTATGGCGAGGTAGATATTTGCAATATTAAAGATTTAGTTAGTTCTTACTTTATTTTAATATATTGATTGGCGTAGAATTAGAGAAAAGTTTGTTGAATTATGTATATTTGTGTTTAAATTTCAAATTCAAATAATAGGTGGTTTGGTATGGATTGGTTAGAATTGTTATTGTTAGTTCTGTTTCTTTTAGGAATGGGTATGGTAGTTACTCTTTGGATTTGGATTTGGAGAAGGTTAAATCAGACAGTTGGCACCGCAGGTCAGATTCATGGTTTAGGAGGAGCGGAAGGTACTTCTGATAAAGTGAATGCAGAATTCGCAGAGTTAGAGAAGACTAAACTCACAATTCATAGTTTGCTAAAAAATCTTGAAGACCAAGTTCAATCAATGGTAGAAGAGACTGGTAAGTATGAAAATAATTTAGGGGAACATTCTGCCCAAATTAAGAAAGCACAGACACTTGCAACTCTTCAGCAGATTGAGCAAGCCTTGTTAGAAGAAGTTGACAAGATGAAAATGTCAACAATCGCATATAAAAAAGAACTTGATGATGCTCAGAATAAACTTAAAGAACAGGAACAAGTGCTTGAAAAATTGTCGAAGGATGCCTCCACTGATTTTCTAACGCAGGTTTTTAATAGGGGAGCCTTTGACCGTAGGCTTATAGAAGAATTTGCGAGGTATAAACGGTATGGGCAAATTTTCTCATTAGTTTTATTTGACCTTGACCATTTTAAGGAGATTAATGATAACTTTGGTCATCTTGCGGGGGATAGAGTGTTGAAGGCGGTTGCGTTACTTATCAATGAAGAAAAGCGGGTGGCAGATTTTCTGGCGAGGTATGGTGGAGAGGAGTTTGCTTTGATATTGCCAGGCATTGATAAGGAAACAGCAAGGACCGTAGCGGAGAAGTTCAGGAGAAAGATTGAGGTAACTACATTTAAGTTTGAGAACTACAACATAAATCTCACAGTTAGTGCAGGTGTAACTGATGTGAAAACTGAAGACGAAGTTCCCACCGATGTTGTAAAACGGGCGGACGAGGCACTTTACCAGGCTAAATCCGAAGGAAGAAATAAAGTCGTGGTTAAGTAACTACTATATCTTTTTCACTTGGGATTCTATATACGGTTTATAATTAAGATGCGGGTTGCGATTCTTTAACAGTAATTTTATTATCTGT
>CAZZMK010000282.1:0-6329 GCA_964655185.1 uncultured Nitrospirales bacterium
CGCCTCCTGTTCTTTTTTTCATCTACAAATCCCCTAATTGCATTAACAATTTTATTTTAATTTTTTCAAACGAATATTTCTAAATTCAATTGGAGCGCCTTCGCTTTGCAAAGCAATATAGCCTTCGGATACAGTGCAATTGTGGGCTTCGTTTTGAAGTACGCCATTTACATATAGTTTTATATTATTTCCTTCGCACCAGATGTCATATTGATTCCATTCCCCAGGCTTCTTTTCACTCGAATCTTTCTTTTTTGGAACCCTTCTGTCATCTTTATTGGTATGTTCATCAAAATCTGTTCCGCCTATTACCCAGAAATCGCCGGCATTTCCGTGCATAAGTTGAGCCTCTATTGACTTGGGCCAAACCTCATCTTTGTCCTGCACATGGAGTAATACACCACTGTTGCCTGGGGTGCCACTCCATCTCCATTCTAATTGGAGTCGATAGTTTGAATATTTCTTGTCAGTCCTAATGTATCCTACAGGTGAACCGCTACAACAAAGTACGCCATCTTTTACCCACCAGGTTTTTAGGGGGTCTGCGTTGGGGTCAGGTAAGAACATAATCCAGCCTTGTAATGTTTTGGCATCGAATAGGTTTATCCATTCTTCAGATTCTTTTTGAGTTTCATTAGCCATTCCAAATGGTATTGTCAGTGTAGCAAGGATGGAAATAACTATAAGATTTAGAGTAAGAAATGATGATGAATTTAAGATTTTCTTCATTTTTTGTCTCTCCTTTCATTATTTTCCTAACAGTTTTGCTCTAAGTCTTTCTTCTATCCTTTTGGGCACATAGTGGGAAACATTGCCTCCAAACCTTACTATTTCCTTAACTTGGCGAGAACTGAGGAATAGATAAGGCTCGCTGGGCATAAGACATACTGTGTCTATTGAGGGCTCTAATTTTTGGTTATTGATAGCAAGACTTAATTCATATTCGAAGTCAGAAATTACACGTAAGCCTCTAATCAATGCTTGTGCCCCGCATTTTTTTGCAAACTCTACTGTTAACCCTGAAAAACTTGTTACTTCAATACCCGGCGTATTGTTTAACTCTTCCTTAAGCATTTCGATTCGTTCTTCGACCGAAAATAAGGCCGTTTTTGCTTCGTTTATTGCTACTGCTACGATTACACGGTCAAAGAGTCTTTTGGCTCGATATATTAAATCGAAGTGGCCTAATGTTGGTGGGTCGAAACTTCCCGGATATAAGGCTATCCTCTCCGACATCTTGCCATCCCTTTCTACTACAGTTAAAGGTTTATAAGTGTCTGAGTCCGATTATGATTATAAAAAGATATATTATTGACTAACATTATTACAAATAGGTTCTATTTATTTGAAGTTAAGGTTCAACTTTATATTGAGACGAAACAAAATTGTATATTTCAGCAAGTGAAACATTTTTTTCACGGGAGAGTTTGTATGCATCTTCAAATTCCACACTTACTTGGTAAATTTTGCCTTTGAACATGCCCAATTTTACTCTCACATCTCCCCATGGTGTTCTTATAGTTTCCCATGTTCTATCTAATACTAATCGGGCTTCTTTTCTATATCTTAAGCCAAAAGTCGTAGTATGTTTGAATATTATCTCCTGAACGTCTTGAAGTTTTTCATAATGACACATTGCGGTGAGTATATATGCTGGTCGCCCTTTTTTCGCAATGATTGGGACTATAGATACATCAACTGCTCCTGCTGAAAAGAGGTGTTCGATTACAGGGGGAAATATTTCAGGCGACATATCATCAAGATTAGTTTCTACTATGTATATTTCTTCGCTTTGGGAGGGTTGCTGTTCAGTAGTTTCACCTATGAAGATTCTAAATATGTTTGGGTGGTCTGAGAAGTTTTTTGTTCCGGCACCTACTCCAATAGAAGTTATTTTGATTGGTGGAATGGTTTCAGTAGGACTGGTAAATGATTTTAATAACACAGCCCCAGTGGGTGTGGTTAATTCAGTAGTGGCTGAACCTATTTTTACTTTAAATCCATGGAGTAATAGTGCTGTGGCTGGTGCAGGAACGGGTAATGTTCCGTGAGCACATTCTACTGTACCTCCACCAAGATTTATCTCCGAAACATAACTTTTCTCGATTCCGAGATACCAGTAGCACCAATGGGCACTTACTATGTCGATTATAGAATCTATTGCACCTACTTCGTGAAAGTGTATTTTATCCTTGGTTGTTCCGTGAACATTAGCCTCTGCCTCTGCAAGAAGTTCAAAAGTGTAAATCGAGTTAGTTTTTACAGGTTCGGGAAGTTCCGAGGCACTAATTATTCTGACTATGTCTGAGAGATGGCGGTGATGATGTTGTTTTTCCTCTAATATTACCTCAAATTGTGTCGCTTTGATATTGTTCTTTTCTACTGTAGTTTTATTTACTGAGTATCCAGTTATTGGTAATGTTTGAAGCGCAGATTTTAACCCTTCATAGGACGCACCTGCATCGAGAAGGGCCGATACTGTCATGTCACCACTTATCCCGAAGGAACAATCAAAGTATGCAACCTTCATCCTTAATCTCTCCTGTTATAGAACAAAAAGTTATGTTGTCGTATGTAGGATAATATATTGTTTACTCAGGTATTGGATTGACGAGTTGATGTATTGTTACTGCAAAGGTGCCGGCACCGAACCCATTATCTATATTTACAACTGCAAGTCCCGAGGAACATGTGTTAAGCATTCCAAGTAGGGCAGATACTCCGCCAAAGTTTGCACCGTATCCTATGCTTGTTGGAACACCAATCACTGGCTTATTGATTAAACCTGCTACTACACTTGGTAAGGCACCTTCCATTCCCGCACATACGATGCACGCTACTGCATTTTGGATTTTGGGAAGTTGGTCAAAAAGTCTATGGATTCCAGCGACTCCTACATCGTATACTCTTTCAACTCTAGAGCCATAAGTTTCGCAGGTAACGGCAGCTTCTTCTGCTATTGGAATGTCGCCCGTGCCCGCTGATACTACTGCAATGTAGCCTTCTCTGTACTTTATCGGTGAGTTAATTACGGTGAAGGCTCTGGCAAGTTCATGATATTGTGCAGTGGGAATTCTTTTTTGAATTTCTTCAAAAACTTCTTTTGCACATCTTGTTCCTAATACATTAATACCCTTTGATATCATTGCCTCCGCTGCTTTAATTACCTGTTCGACAGATTTTCCTGGACAATAGATAGTTTCGGGAAAGCCTTTTCTTAATTTTCTGTGGTGGTCGATTTTTACATCGACCATATCTTCATAAATCGATGATTTAAAGTGGGCTAAAACATCTTCGATAGTTATTTCTCCAGCCTTGAACTTTTCAAGTATTGTTTTTAGGGTGGTGAAATTCATTTATTAAACCTCTCTTTATGATGATTGATTATAAAGAATACCAAAACCTTTTTTAGTAGTGCATATTTTGAAGTTTATTCGTAATGCAAGGCGTAGGTTTAGGTTCGTAAGTAGAAGGGGTTATTTTACAAGGCAAAACTTGTAAAGCACAACCATTGCAATTTGCAATGGTCTAATTTTTTAGGAAATACTAATATCCTAATTGAAAAACGAAGTAAAAAAACACTTAAATGAAGGAGAAAGTTATGAGAAAGAAGAGTTTTTTGTATGTAATTGCCTCTTTGAGTGTATGTATGATTTTTGGAATAAGTGCATTTGCTAAACCCTTGCTTGAGGATTTGGCAGATGTGAAGAATTTTACTGCACATAGGATTTCAAGTTATGACCGCACCGGCGGTAATGCAGATGGGATGCAGGAAAACCCGATTGCTATAGGAGAGACTCGAGTGCTTGCAGATATTCAGGGTCCGGGTGCTATAACTCATATTTGGGTAACCATATCGAGTAATGATGAACATCACTTGAAGAATTTAGTATTGAGAATGTACTGGGATGATGAAACTTCTCCATCAGTAGAGTCTCCTATTGGAGACTTTTTCGGATTAGGTCATAGTATGTATTACCATTATCAGAGTTATCCCATTTCTATAGGCACATCAAATGCGTTAAATTGTTTCTGGTATATGCCATTTTCGAAGAGGGCAAAGGTTACGGTAACGAATGAAGGAACTGATGTTTGTAGGGCATTTTATTATTATATTGATTATAGAAAATATGACTCTATTGATACACCGCTGAGATTTCACGCTCAATATCGGCAGGAGTATCCTTGCAAGGAAGGACAGAACTACACAATATTGGAAGCAACGGGGAAGGGACATTATGTAGGAGTGTCGCTTTCTATTCATAATCGTGCTGATGGCTGGTGGGGCGAAGGTGATGACATGATTTATGTAGATGGTGAGACAACGCCGTCTCTTCACGGCACTGGTTCAGAAGATTATTTTTGCGGGGCTTGGTGCTACGGTGAAGCATTTAGTTATCTTTTCTTTGGTTGTCCGTTGCGTGGTGAACATAAGCGAGGTGCAAAATGGAATGTTTATAGATATCATATATTGGACCCTATTCCGTTTAACCAGTCTATTAAGGTGACAATTGAACACGGACATGCAAATGACCGCTCAGATGATTTTAGTTCTGTTGCTTTCTGGTATCAAACAGAACCTCACGTAGAGTTTCCACCCTTGCCGAAGCCTGAAGAGCGACTTCCTCAAAAATTAGAACCGGTAATGACATATTTTGAACCGGGTGCTTTTGAGGTTGAAAGTGGACTGTTTGCATTTAATTCTACGGATGGCACCGTAGTAGAGCAGGAAATGTCCAGTTTCGGGAATGAGTGGAGTAACGGTAAGCATTTGTGGTTTAAGCCTACTGAACCAAGAACGTATTCGACCACTGTAGATGTGCCCTCGGATATGGCGGGGAAGAAAAAGATTACTTTATGGTATACGAAAGCGCCGGATTATGGGAAAGTGGAACTATGGTTAAATTCAAAAAAGGTGGCGGAATGGGATGGATATGAGAAGGACAAAGTAACGAGAGATAAGATTGAATTTGAGGCTGAGATTAACCCTGGACAGAATTTATTAGAGTTGAGGATTGTGGGAAAAAATGAAAAATCAACAAGTTATATGGCGGGGATAGATTGTATAAAGGTAGAGTAGAGGCATATGAGAAAAATAAAACGTGTATTGGTGGCTGGTGGCGTCGTTGTAAACACTGAAGGTAATAAAGTTTTGGTGATGGAGCGAGATGTTGTCAGAAGTGGCAAAATTATTCATGAAGTCCGTTTACCCAAAGGACATGTGGATGAAGGGGAGTCTCATATTGATTGTGCAAAGCGGGAGGTTGGTGAAGAGACAGGCTATTGGAATGTTGAAGTAATTGCAGATTTAGGGTTTGATGAAAGCGAGTTTGATTTCGAAGGTAAGCATATAGTTAGAACTGAGCATTATTTTTTGATGAAGACTGACCCAGAAACGAGGGGAACTCCAGCACCTTGTGGGGAAGAAGAGGCTAAATTTGTGCCGATGTGGGTCGACCTTCCTACCGCGAAGGATATGTTGACTTATCCTTCAGAAAAGCATTTTGTTGAACGTGCCATTAATTATCTGAGCAAAATGATGTAGGAGTATTATCTATTCATATTTTTTTGTTGGGATTGAGTTTATTTAAAATAGGAAGAGGGGTAATTCTCATTACCCCTCTTTTTGAAAACTTTTATAAATTCGACTTATTAGTCGTGTCTGTGATTCCCACCTTTCTCATCTTTCTTTTCGGGGATATCAGCAACCAAACATTCTGTAGTAATAATTAGACTTGCCACACTTACCGCATTTTGTAAAGCACAACGAATAACTTTAGTGGGGTCTATAATTCCCGCTTTTATTAAGTCCTCAATCTCGCCTGTTTCAGCATTAAGACCTACACTGTCTTTCTCTTCCTCTAACTTAGCACATATAACCTCTCCTTGTAAGCCTGCATTTTCTGCAATCTGAATTAGAGGCATAGCCATAGCCTTTTTAATAATTGAAACACCAAGTGCTTCATCGCCTTCTAACTTAAGGTTATCTAACGCCCTTCTTGCTCTGAGTAGTGCTACCCCTCCACCGGCTACAAAGCCTTCTTCTATGGCTGCACGAGTGGCATTTAGAGCATCGTCTGTGCGGTCTTTCTTTTCTTTCAACTCAGTCTCAGTAGGGGCACCTACTCTAATTACCGCAACTCCACCTGCGAGTTTTGCGAGTCTTTCTTGGAGTTTTTCTCTATCATAATCGGAAGTAGTTTCTTCAATTTGCCTCCTGATTTGCTCGCATCTTGCTTGAATATCCTTTTTCTTACCTGCACCTTCTATAATAGTAGTGTAGTCTTTTGTAATTTCTACTTTCTTGGCTCTTCCTAACTGGTCCAGAG
>CAZZMK010000283.1:0-9932 GCA_964655185.1 uncultured Nitrospirales bacterium
GTATTCATCAAAAATATTTTATGCCTTTTCAGTTTTTTTCTTTTTACTCTATTTTGTAAAATATTCTCTGTCAGTTTAGATAAAATTATGGAGAAAAAATAATGAGTTCTATCCTCGATGCATTAAAAAAACTCGAGGAAGAAAGAAACCGTCAACTTCGATTAATCGAAAAAAACACTTCTGATTCTTCAGAGGAAACTATTTCTGAAGAATCCAATATTGTTAAGGTGTCAACTTCTCCCGAGCAAACAGAGCCTGAAAAGGAAATTGTTCCTCCGAACACAACAAAGCAACCACGGGAGAGATTTCTTACCTTCAAGCAACTGGTAGTAATTATAGCAATACTTGGGGTGTTCCTTACAATCATATCGCTATCATTCTCCTATGTAATAATCCGCACTCAATTAAGCAAAGTAAACCCCTTACCTCCACAATCCACTATTACAGAAAACCAATCACCACACAGTAAAGAAAATTTACCAGAAACAAATCTCAAAAGCAACATAGAAATTACTGAACAACCGCCTCCTCCTTCTACACTCGAAACAAAAACTATGCCATATACCACATCTGATTCCAACTCTATACATGCCAACGATAAAAAACCGACTGAATCAATTCCCGAAAATACCTTAATTACAAAAAATTCTATAAACGAACCAAAACCTCGAGAATTGAAACAAGAAACTTCGCAAAAAATAGCAAATAAAACTCCTATGGAGAAGAAACCCAATATACAACCTACCCCTCCCCAAACTCAATCCCAACCAAGTAAAACTAATCAAAATGAATCTTTTCCTTTATCGGAACAAGCAAACACAATCCCTACCGAAACTCCAACAATAACATCCAGCACAACCCATGCAATTCAAGAGCAAGTCTCTTCACAAAGCACCCCACCAAAACAGGAGCAAATACCTCCACAAGAAAATCCTCTAAATTCAACTATTCAAACTGAGAAAGAGTTAGAAGAAAAACTAATTACCGCTAAAAATACTCCTGCCTCTGCCCCTTCTCGACCAGTTAGCCCTCCTCCCTTAATAGAAACGAAAGAACTTCCACCATCAATCAATCCAGAAAAATTCCAAGCCGTAACTTCTTCCCAAACTGCTCCGAAACCAGAAGAGCCTATAGATATCTCTAAACTACCCGTTCTAAAAACATCGGATAGAATTAGATTAGGATTAGAAAACATGCAGTTAAATGTTTTACGCGAGCCAGGTCCCAAAAATCCCCACGGACTTGCTATCATAAATTTGACAAAGGTATATGTAGGTGAAATGATACCGGGAACACCGGTAAGACTAATAGACGTTAAAACACACGGAATTGCTATCGAAGTAGTAGGAACTGGCGAAAGATACTATGTTCCGAGATAAAAATTAATAGGAGTTGAGGTATGATTAAAAAACTTTTATCATCACTCTTTATTGTAGCAATCTTAGTTTCGTGCGGTGGTTCGCAGAAACAATCAGGAACACCCACCCCAGGAGGTAAAGAATCGAAAGAATCCATTGAAATAGCAGTAATTCCAAAATCCTTTTCTCACCAATTCTGGCTAACAGTCAAAGCAGGTGCAGAAGATGCTGGCAAAGAGTTAGGAGTGAAAATAATCTGGCAGGGCACGGCTAAAGAAACAGAGGTTGAACAACAGATTAATATAGTACAGGATATGATTAATAGAAAAGTTAAAGCAATTGTATTAGCAGCAAGTGATGCTAACGCACTCGTAGGAATAGTTGAAAACGCAATAAACAAAGGTATACCTGTAGTTACCATAGATTCAGGCGTGAACTCCGATAAGCCAATCTCATTCGTAGCCACTGATAATATACTCGGAGCAAAAATCGCCGCAGATACTTTAGCAAAATTAATTGGAGAAGAAGGTGAAGTAGGTTTAATCCCTTTCGTTTCAGGCGCTGCAACTTCCGAAATGAGGGAAAGAGGATTTAAGGAAGGTATTTCCGCTTACCCTAAAATCAAACTTGTATCAGTGCAATACAGTGATAGCAATGTTGCTAAGGCAATGGATGTTACCAACGATATGCTTACCGCCTTCCCAAACCTGAAAGGTATCTTTGCCGCAAATGAATCAAGTGCGGTAGGCTGTGCGCAAGCAGTTAAAAGCAAAGGTAAAGCAGGTCAAGTCAAGATAGTCGCTTTCGACGCTGCCGAAGAAGAGATTCAAGCACTCAAAGAAGGCGTAATCCAGGCTCTAATTGTTCAGAATCCTTACAAAATGGGATACCTCGGCGTAAAAACCGCTTACGACGCCATACAAGGCAAACCCGTAGAAAAACGGATTGATACAGGTGTTACCGTAGTAACAATGGAAAATATTAACGACCCCGAAATACAAAAGGTCCTTTATCCTACCTCAAGCAAATAATCGCTACAAATGAACACAATAAAAATTACTATCCTCTGCGAAAACACAGCAGGTAAACTTAATTTACTTGGCGAACATGGATTCTCCGCTCTAATTGAAGAGGGCGATTTTAGAATACTTTTCGATACAGGCGGAGGATACACACTAAAACATAATTCTCAAATTCTGAATATAGACCTATCAAAAATACCAATCCTCGTATTAAGTCACGGGCATTACGACCACACAGGTGGATTATCTCAATTTTTCGAGTTCAATAAGCACTTAGAAAGATTATATGCCCACCCAGAAGCATTTAAAAAGAGATATGTTAAGAATGCAAACAACACAGTTAGGGAAATAGGCTATCGGGGACCTGACCCAACAAACCTCTTCAATATAGTAGACGTTGTATTAACTTCGAACCCAACTCAAATCACACCCAGAATCATTGTAACGGGTGAAATTCCTCGCACAAACACTATAGAAGATGCGGGTGGTGCGTTTTTCCTCGACCCCGAAACAACTACTCCTGACCCAATTGTAGATGACCAATCTTTGATAATAGACGGAACAAATACTTATATCCTCATAACAGGCTGTTGCCATAGTGGAATAGTTAACACGCTTAACCACATAACCAAAAACATATTAAGTAAGAAGAAAAAAGTTATAATAATCGGTGGACTTCACCTACATCAGGCAAACTCTGAAAGATTAATTTTCACAGCACAACACTTAAACGAATACCCAATTAATGCACTATATCCCGTCCATTGCACAGGTTTCAATGCTGTTAAGTTCCTTGTCCATCATCTACCCGTTGATATCCTTCCAGCCCCTGCGGGTACTATTTTACAGTTTACAATCTGACCTAAATTCATTTATATTTTTACCTTACAAAAATATCGTCTACCGTGAGTCGAAGAATGTCGCCAAAATTTTCTATCTTCTTTAAATCTATTTTATCCAAGGGTCCCATTATGCTTATCAGATAATTATTAGACTGAATTTTCTTCTTGTGGAATTCCAGCATATCTTTCAATTCCAACTGCTTCAGTTTTTTATACCAATCTTTTCTCGGGTCGCCATCGATTTCGTGAAGGTACCAACCGTATACTCTCGACAATATTTTTCTAAATGGCACTCTATCCGTCTGATAATCGCCAATTAATGCCTCTTTAGCATAGTTAAATCTCTCTTCTGAAATAGGCATATCCTTCAGCAAGCGGATAAAGTTTTCTAAAGCCTCTATAACTTTGTCCGGTTGTGTTTGAATAACCCCCACCATCAAATCTTCATCCCCTTTTCTATAACCACCGATATATTGAGCACCCGCAACATATGCAAGAGCCCTCGCCTCCCTTAATTCCTGAAATACAATACCTGCCATACCCCCACCAAAATACTGGTTATACAACTCTATCACTGGCTCCTCTTCCATAGGAGCTTCATCTAATCCGAACTCTATCCTAAGGGATGCCTGGGTCACATCCTTATCGAGCACGCAAATTCTATTCCTTTCGGGTTTATGAGAACGCAAATACACATATGGCGGGGGTTCTAACAAAGAGAAATTAGAACCGAGATTTTCAAAAAGTCGCTTCTCATAAAGTTCAGATACCTTATCCAACGGTATTGTGCCGACATAAAAAACATTATGCTTATATTTTGGCAAAGTCCTTGTAAGGTCAAAAAGTTCATCTACTTTGTACGACTTCAATTCCTGCTCACTCGGTATAGTTAAATAGTACGACTGATTCCCTAATCGATTATATTGCACAAGTGCCCGCATTACCTCTTCAGGGTCCTTCTTCGCATAACTGCGCTGAGTAAGTATAATTTTTTTCAACTCTTCCAACACAGAATCTTCTACTTTAGGGTGAAACAAAACCTCACACATAAGTTTTAAAGCCTCTTCAAATCGCTCATCTAAACCTGATAAAACAATAGAGGTCTCATTATTATTTGCCACAACTGAAAACTCCGCACCTAACTTATACCATTCCTTTTTTAAGTCCTCCGGCGAAAACCTGTCAGTGCCCGATTTCTCTAAAAGTCGAAGAGCCACACCCAACTTAGGATTATGATAGAAACCATAGCCTATTCTAATTTCGAAACTGAATATCTTATTTAACGGATTCTTCACATACCAGTAAGTGATACCAGATGGGTTTTCACTCCTCAAATAATCCTTACCTTTCTCAATAAAAGTAGGTTCTTTTTTCTCAATTGGCAGGCTTAATACTTCCTCCGCAAATTTCGAACTCTTCGAGGTATCTATTTGCAAAGGCGTAAGGTTAGGTTTTGGCACATGTACAATTTCCCTTTTACCATCCTTCCTATACCCAGCAACATAGCCTTTAGTAAAATACTTATTAGCAGTAGCAACAATCTCTTCTTTTGTAACTTTTTCAAACCTCTCCATCCTCTTTAGATAATCTTTCCAGTCTTGCCCCGCAATAAAAGCATCTGTCATCTCGCTTACTCTGCCCTCATTAGTCTCCCTTGCGCGTTCCCTTGTCTTCTTGAAATCTGTAATAATTGCAGGCAATAACCAATCTTCAAATTCACCATTACAGACCTTTCTTACCTGTTCGAGCAGGAGATTTTCTACTTCTTCAAGACTTTGCCCCTCTTTGGGCGTCCCCATCAAATATTCCACACCCAAATCATTTATTTGAAGTATGAATGAATTCGCCCGACCTACTAACTGCTTTTGATTCAAATTCAAATTTATCAGACCAGCAACTGCATTATCCAAAATCATATCTATCAAAACTATCTTCTCTGAATCCGGATGCAACTTTGGGACAGTCCTGAATGCCAACAACACCGCAGGCTCACCTTCAAATTGAATTTCCACCGGAACCCTCTCTTTAAGAACTGAATAACAATAAGATGAGGTAGGAGAGCAAATATTACCTTCTGAAGTAGCCTTTGCTCTCACGGTATTCTCCGACATATTTTCCACACTTTTGTCTCTACCTAATTTAGAAAAATATTTGCTGATAATCTCTATAGCCTTTTCAACCTCTATATCTCCGGATATGCATATAGCCATATTTTCAGGGACATACCACTTTTCAAAAAACTTCTTTATGTTAGTAATAGATGGATTTTTTAGATGTTCAGGGTCACCTAAAGTAGTCTGAGTGCCAAACGGATGGTCAGGAAACAAGTATTTATTCACGGTCTCCATCAATACTCGTTCCTTATTATCCATCGCCCTATTTTTTTCTTCATACACAGTTTCTAACTCGGTAGGAAACAACCTAAAAACCGGCGAAGAAAATCTATCCGACTCTATCATTGCCCAATGTTCCAAACATTGAGAAGGCAGTTCCACCTTATATACAGTTTCATCTATCCAAGTATGTGCGTTAAGTTTATCTCCCCCTAACATCTTATACACCCTATCCAGTTCATTAGGCACCGCATACTTGCTCGCCTCTTGATTTAATTTGTCTATCTCCTCATAAATCTTTGCCCTTTCTGCAGGGTCTTTAGTTCGCCTATATTTCTCATACAGTAATTCAATCCTATCCAATAGCGGTTTCTCAGCGGAATAGTCAATAGTGCCTAACCGTTCAGAACCTTTAAACATCAAATGTTCAAAGTAATGCGCCAAGCCTGTAGTGTCTGGAGGGTCATTTTGACTCCCTGTCCTAACTGCTATCTCTGCATAAAATCGCGGAATCTCATGATTTTCCGAAAGATAAACAGTAAGTCCATTGCTAAGTTTATATATATAAACTTGAAGTGGGTCATCCGCAGAAGGTTCATAAATTAATTTGTATTCGGGTTCTCCGCCCGTAGCAATACTATTAAAAAATACAATCATAATCCCTAATACTCCCAATAAGATAAGGCACTTCATTTTTGCTCTCCGAAAAAAATGAAAAACACTCTTTGTATTACATATAATAATTGTCCGCCAATATCTAAATTATACTAAACTATTGTTCACTTTTTAATAACACGAGGGATCTACTATGACTGTTTCACCTTCTTTCTGGCAAAGACACCCAATAATTAAGTGGACTTTGATAATAATATTCACTTTGATTGTAGTATTTTTTCTCTGGCTCTACTCAAGGACAAGAGGACCATATCACAACTATACATTGGATTTCTTAATTCCTGACCCTTCCACTAACCCAACTCCTGGCACACTTGAAGTAGGAGTAGCCAAAAGAGACATTACCCCTATTCCTGACCTATTCGATTCGTGGGAGGATGTAAACAACAATGGCAAATTTGACCCAGATATAGACAAATATGAAGATAAAAACAAGAACGGCAGATTTGACGGCATTTGGATAGCAGGGTTTGGCACCAACAGACCCGCAAAGGGTATCCACGACCCACAATGGGTAAGGGCTATCGCCCTGAGAAACAATGGCGTAACGTTAGTTATGGCAACATTCGACGCTATCGGTATCTATCACAATGACTTTATAACTATCAGAAAAATGATAGACCCTTCATTAAAAATTGACCATATCGTATTCTCTTCCACTCATTGCCACGAAGTAATCGATACAATGAAAATTTGGAGTTTCTGGAAGCGAATCAAAGGCTTAGACATTCCTATATTCGGCTACAACGAAGCCCACATGAAATTTATACAGAAAATGGCAAAAGAAGCCATAGAAGAAGCAGTTAGAAACCTCCAACCCGCCGATATGTACTGCACCCAAGTTCAAGTCGGTCCTGACGGATTTATCGAAGACACCAGAAAACCTATTGTTATGGACCTCAACATGTACCTATTCAGATTTACTAAACCTAACTCAGATGAAACTATAGCAACTTTTGTTTCCTGGGGGAATCACCCAGAAACACTTGGAAGCGAAAATCCCTACCTTTCCTCAGATTTCCCTCACTATCTCCGAGAAGGCTTGGAGAAAGGCGTCCCTGAGCCTAATGGTGCACCAGGTTTTGGTGGAATGTGCCTGTACTTCCAGGGTATGGTGGGGGGGTTGATGACCCAACTACACGTCGAAGTCCCTGATAGAGCAGGTAGAGCCACTTACAAGGAAGACTCTTTTGAAAAAGCAGAAGCGCTTGGATACAATCTTGCTAAAGTAGCCATAGAAGCACTTCGAGGACCAAATGTATGGAAGAACGAAAATCCACTTATTGCGGTAGCGGGCAAAACATTTCTTGCCCCAATGTCAGGGCATTTCAAGTATGCAATTATGTTGGGCTTAATTCACGAAGGTTATTACTGGGGTGGGAAAGCTAAAAGTGAGGTAAACGTAATAAAAATTGGGGATGTAGCAATTCTCACTGTTCCAGGTGAACTATATCCGGAAATAGTGCAAGGAAATATTGAAGCATTACCTGGTAATGATTTCAACCTAACTGCCCCTGTTGAAACACCACCTCTTAGACTCGAATTAGAAAAAGAAGCCAAAATGGCTTTCGTAATTGGTCTTGCTAATGATGAAATTGGGTATATCATCCCCAAATCACAATGGGATACTAAACCACCTTATATTTATGGTAAACCTCAATATGGAGAGGTAAATTCAGGTGGACCTGATGTTGCTCCTGCTCTCCACAAAACTGCACTTGAATTAATTAACCGAATGAATTCCGCATATCCACTAAAAACAAAAAAGTAAAAAACTATAGGAGGGGCTTTCCGATGAGTAGTAATAAAGGAATAACAAAACGTTCAGAAGATTATTCTCAATGGTACATTGATATTGTGCTCAAGGCTGAACTTGCAGACTACAGTCCAGTAAAAGGATGTATGGTAATCAGACCGAACGGATACGGCATCTGGGAAAATATCCAAAAACACCTCGATAGAATGTTCAAAGAAACTGGCCACGTAAATGCTTATTTCCCTATGCTTATACCTGAAAGTTTCCTAAAAAAAGAAGCAGAACATGTGGAAGGCTTCGCACCGGAATGCGCTGTCGTTACACACGGCGGAGGAAAACCTTTAGAAGAACCCCTTGTCATTAGACCCACCTCAGAAACGATAATCTGGGCAACTTATAAAAATTGGATCAGTTCTTACAGAGATTTACCATTACTGATTAATCAATGGGCAAATGTATGCAGGTGGGAGATGAGGACAAGATTGTTTCTCCGAACCACCGAATTCTTATGGCAAGAGGGACACACCGCCCACGCCACATTCGAAGAAGCAGAAGAAGAAGCGCTCAGAATGATTAGGGTATATCAAAAATTCGCAGAAGAATATATGGCAATGCCTGTTATCGTAGGGAAAAAGACAGACTCTGAAAAATTCGCCGGCGCAGTACATACATATACCATAGAAGCACTAATGCAAGACGGTAAGGCATTACAGGCAGGAACCTCGCATAACCTCGGTCAAAATTTTGCTAAAGCCTTTGATGTAAAGTTCCAGGATAGGGATATGGAACTAAAGTATGTTTATGCCACCAGTTGGGGAGTATCTACCAGGCTCATAGGTGCACTCATTATGACCCATTCCGACGACAAAGGATTAATATTACCGCCCAAATTAGCACCTCTACCGGTTGTAATTGTGCCAATTTGGCACACTCTCGAAGAGGAAAAACAAGTGTTGGAGTTTGCTAAGAAGATAACTGAATCTTGGGATAAACTCTTCTATAAGATTGATGACCGCGACCAATACAAACCCGGATTTAAGTTTAACGATTGGGAATTAAAAGGGGTTCCCATCCGACTCGAGATAGGTCCAAGGGATGTAAAATCCAATAGCGTAATTGCTGTAAGAAGAGACACAGGAGAAAAAATTACCTTATCAACAGACAATCTAAAAGAAAAACTAGATAAACTTCTTGAAGACATCCAAAATAACCTTTTCAAAATCGCTAAAGAAAGATTAGAGCAAAATACTTTCACAGTAGATTCCTATGATGAATACAAACAAAGAATAGAACAGGGTGGTTTCTTCCGTGTCTTCCTCGACTATACCAACCCTGAAGTAGAAAAAATTCTTAAAGAGGAAACAAAATCGACGGTTCGTTGCATACCTTTTGACGCCCCAGAGGAAGAAGGACCTTGCATGATAACGGGCAAAACTTGCAAACACAGAGTCATCTGTGCCCAGGCTTACTAAATCCTAATATAATCACCTATAGGACATAGGTGACAAGTATATATAATCAGTTGGCGAGTTTTTCATTAATCATCCCTTTTCTAAGCCTCTGTTGGATATATTCTAATGTAGGGGCGATTGGCTAATCGCCCTCTTAGGCTCTATGTATCGGTTCATAGGTAGCACTTCCTTAGGATGTTATGAATTTCGCATATGATATGCCAAGACAAGTGTTACCCATGTCCTATAGTTCTTCAAGTAATGAATGGGTAATGAAAGTAATGAATCGGGGGTGTGAAAATAGGGAGGCAATTCTCCGTGAAAATTTTATATTTTTTGCAATGACGAGGTGGTATGACTGGAAAGGTTTTGAGGGTGTCTTTTGCTGTTAGGAATTGTTTTGAGTTCTCGTCTGATGAAACAATGTTGATAAGTTCGGTCGGGTTGATTATAATACTCTACTTGGGTTTAGTGCTTTTTTTACACTTTTATTCA
>CAZZMK010000284.1:0-5578 GCA_964655185.1 uncultured Nitrospirales bacterium
TATAATTGTTTTAACTTCCTTTATCAGACCTTGCTACCAAACACGATATACACTTTATAGTTCAATTGGCTTGTACATTCTGATAAGTTATACATTAACAAACATTGAAAACATAAGTCTGAAAAAAATAATAACTAACTGGTTATTAATATCGCTTCTATATCAGGCTTACATTGCTGGGATATCTGTAAAGACTACCGATTTTAAGCAGATGGGAAGAGTTCTCAAGGAAAAGGTTCACAACGAGGACAAAATTTTTTCATGGGGGGTATTTTTCATCACTGCACCATCAACGAGCGAAATAACAACTTATTATATGAAAGTCCCCGTTGAAAGAATTACTCCTGTGTATAGCATAAAAGATGTTATTCAAAGAGCAAAAGAGGTATTTCAATCTTACGGGAAAGAAGGTAGGAACGTATGGCTAATAATCGAACCATATGTGTTTGATTTCCCTGACGAAAACGCAATTGATTACATATTCTGGAAATCGAAAATTGAATTTGAAAAGTACTTTTTCCCGGGAATGAATGGGCTATGGGTATACAAACTAAAAAAGACAGAGTCATCTTTCTCAGATGGAATAGAAATACCTGAGTTTATAGATTACTCTTGCTGGACGAGGAAAATACAAGAAGTAGCCCCAGATTATGATTTAAATAAAGCAAAGGAAAAACTAACACAATTAATAGATTTTCCTACACCTCCAACACCAATGTTTTGGAACTATATAGCCTGGTGTGCACTGGATAGAGGTGATGCGGAATTTGCTGAAATATGTGCAAGATGTGCTATCTCACTTAACCCTGATTTACCTTGGGGCTACCATTCCTTAGCAGTGAGTCTTGCGGAACAGGGCAAGAGAGAAGAAGCCATTCAGGCAATGAACCAATGTATAACAAAAGACCATTCACAATATCACAAAAAGAAATATTACCCGATATTTGAAAAACTATATTTAGAAAGCGATGTTAACCTTGCACGAATTATGATTAAAACTTTGGAGAGCGAGGGAGGGTTTATACCTATAATATACAAGAGAAAGGCTAATATAATTTTATAGAAGGTGGAATATATGAAAACAAAAATATTTATTATGAGACTAACTATTATTGCAATAGCATTTACAGCACATTCCATTAATTCTTTTACAGAAGTGCCACCTCCACATTACATATCAATTACAGATTTTGGAGCAGTTGGAGACGGCAAAACATTAAATACAAAAGCAATTCAATCCGCCATAGATAAGGCGGAGGAAAACGGAGGGGGGTTAGTATTTTTTCCAGCAGGAAATTTTCTTACAGGTACCATAACTCTAAAGTCTAATGTGGTTCTTTATCTCTCTCCCGGGAGCGTAATCATAGGAAGCAAAAATATTGAAGATTATCCCGAAAAACAGGTTAGTTATAGGTCATATACGGATAATTACTCTCAAAGAAGTTTATTCTTTGCGGAGAAGGCAAAAAGAATAGGTATAGTAGGCTATGGCAAAGTGTATGGTAATGGAGAATATTTTAAGGAGGATGAGGCAAAGATATATAAGATGAAACCTTATCTTGTTAGATTTGTTGAGTGTGAGGATATAAAGATAGAAGGTATAACCTTTGAAAATGGTGCTATGTGGACCATCCACCTCCTATCCTGTAAAGATGTAATTTGTTCTAAAATCAAAATCAATAGTAGATGCAACAGAAATAACGATGGCATCGATATCGACTCTTCCGAAAATGTTATCGTGAGCGATTGTCATATTGTGTCTGGAGACGATTCTATTGTTCTGAAAAGCACTTCTCCCAAACCTTGCAAAAACATAACCATCACTAACTGCATACTATCCTCATGGTGCAATGCACTAAAAATGGGCACTGAATCGAACGGTGGATTTCAGAATGTTACAATAAGCAACTGCGTAATTTATGACACTCGACTTTCCGGGCTCGCTTTAGAAACAGTAGATGGCGGGATAACTGAAAACATAAATATAACTAATATCTCAATGCAAAATGTAAATAACCCCATATTTATAAGGCTTGGCAACAGAGCAAGACCTTGTTGTCCCGGGCACAAAGTAGAAACTGTAGGCACTATGAAAAACATAAACATTTCCAATATCACAGCATCGGGAGCAGATGATTACGGGTGTCCTATCTCTGGAATTCCAGGATATTACATAGAAAATGTTCAACTTTCTAACATCATAATCTATCTGAAAGGAGGAGTTACTGAAAAAATCAACCTCCCACCGGAAAATGAAGAGAAGTACCCCGAATACAAAATGTTTGGAATAACCCCTGCTTACGGATTCTTTATAAGGCATGCTAAAAACATAAACATAGAAAATATCACTTTCTACCTTGAGAATGAAGACCTACGGCCTACAATTGCTCTTTTCGATACATTAGAATACAAGTTCAAAGATATTAAAGTGTATAACGAGAAAAAAGTTCCTATTCAACCCGTGATAGAAACATTCGATGTTTCTAATTAGATTTGTATTTTAATTTACTCATAGATAACAAACGAGATCAAATGTCTAACTATAATACGGTCAGCGATACTGACACAGGAAAATATAAATTTCTGCTACTTGATTTTTTGTATCTCACCATTACTTATATTTGGATTATAGGCTTTCCCCTATCCGGTGATGACTATAACATATATCAAAGTTTCCACAAGCAATACTCCGATACTCTACTTCACAATCTTTTTCTTAACCCAATAGTGATACGCATCTTCAACATCTTACTTTGCTACCTAAATATGGTGCTAATATACTTCATCACAAAAAAGGTAACTAAAGGTTTGTGGTGGCTTGGTTCTCTTAGTGCAGTAATATTTATGGCACACCCGATTATGAATCTGAATATTACTCAACCAATCCCTTCCACATATTTACTTACTCTTGCCATAGGTCTTAGTGTAGTTTATATAAACTTGGAAAACAAAGGTAAAAAAATATCACATTATCTCCTCTCACTAATTTGTTCCATAATTGCCATATTCGCATATCCATACTATGCCCTATTGATATTACTGACTTTTATATTATCTCCTTATGAATCAAAATCTGACGAAACATATTTTGAAAATATGCTAAAAAAAATTGGTGATATTTTTATATTAAGTTTCTCAACTCTCTGGGTAATACTAAACAGCGATAAGTTCCATTTTTCTCCTGACATCTTTCCGCAAACATCTATGCTTGTATATCCATTAGGCTGGCTAAAAGAAAGCCAGGATTTTTACAGTAGTTCCCCATTAATTCCATTCATATCTTCAGTCGGATTGTTATTACTCCTTTTCCTAATTGTGTGGTGGGTGAAAAACGATACTATCAAAAAATTGCTTATCTCATTTGTAATACTGCTAATGTTCCCTATAGAACCACATATAGATTTATCACAGGTAATTAGGAATTCTCACTTAGTATTTCCACTTGCCTTTGGTTCAATCACTTTCGCGGGTATTTGTGGAGAGATACAAAAATTACCAAGGTGGAACTCTCCAATTATTAAGGGTACTTTTCTCCTATGCTTCTTCATGATTCTATTCCAATTCTATCTACACTTTGAACGAGGCTACGGAATTTATAAGGAAAAGTTATTAATCAGTAAAGTGAAAAATGATACTCAGAATGCTAAATGCGACCCAGTTCTGATATTCCCTGAAGAAATAAGAAATCGGTGGTTTACTTTCAATCTATATGGTCTTATAAAAGCAAGCAAAGAATTTAATGAATATAAATTTCTCCCATTTGTAAATATAGAAAATTATGAGGACTTAGACTACTCTATAGAAACCTCTCTTGAAGAAAATCATATCTTACGCATAACATTAAAATCGTCTGAGATAAATAAACTCAACATCAAAAGTGAAAAGGAGGAAGTAAACGGATTTTTGAATGATTTTCTGGTAATATGTAAGAATCAAAACGAATTGGAATTAAGGCTGGTAGTCGGTAAATTACTGAAAAATGGAAACATTTGCATACTAATCTGGAACAAACACAGTGTAACACTCAAGCAAATTAACTTGATGTGATTATTGGGATGAAGAAGGGATATTTATATTGCTCAATATACACAATTTTGCTCATCTTCAACACCCCCTACCTTTATGCTCAAGAGCCCTTAGAAGACATACTTCAAAGAGGTTATATTTCCAAGTGGCTCATTTGTGGCCCTTTTGACTCTGACCGACCAGAAGGAATCAAAAACTCCATTAAGAAAAATCAACCTCCCTTAGGCTCAAGAGATTTCTGGTCGGGTTATGGAGGTATAACCCAACTTCTTCCTCAAATTGATTCTCAATTCATTATCGACAAGAAGAATTATAAATGGGTGTCTTTCAATGCCAGTTCCTCGCTCATAGACTTAAGCAACATAGTTGGTAATTTAGACGAGTGTGTTTTTTATTTTGCTTCGTACTTCCAGGCTTCTAATGATGGCATAGTTTATTTTAACCTCCATACTCCATTAGGTGCACGAGTGTGGATTAGCAAAACTCAACTTGTGGAATTCCCAGAGAAGTTCAACATTGAGACCGTTGGCATAGACAGAAAACTTGTAAAAATAAACAAAGGACTGAATCTAATTACCCTTCAAATACCTTTTATCTCCATAAAATCGTTATCTGATTTAACAAGCATTTCTCCATCAGAATTTCAAACAAAACTTTGGCTCGAAAAACAACCTGGTATCGGGAAAACAGGATTTGAGTTCTCACTCAGTTTGTTTCCAGCACTGCAAGCGGGGAGAATCTTTTATGTGCCCGAACTCCAACCCACAAGAATTTTTACTCGAACAAAAGTTTCTCCTAATCAGGTTTTCTACCTCACGCTGTATAACCCGCACTCCGAAAGAGTTTTTCCAGTAAATGTATCTACATTACTCCTCCCCGAAGGAAGTTCATTTTTTGAAAAAAGTTTATCGATTCTTGGTAAGGAAGAGAAACTCGTAGAGATTGAGATACCTACCCCATCAACTAACTCAGAAAAAAGGAGTAAAACTATAAGGGTATTAATTACTGCTCCAGACGAAAAATCTTCTGCAGTTTCCGCGGAATTTACTACTGAAGTAAATACCCTTCCACCTGAGCCACAAAGCAAGATATTCTTGATAACCGGTACTTATGGGAAATACAAAAGTTCTCTTTCCGTATTTGAAAAAAGAAGCACTGAGTGGGATTGGTGTAAGACCCAAGCAATGTACGCAAACGATAATCCCCACTATGGGATTGACCTTGGTCCTGCCTCAGTATGGCTCGGAATCTTAAAAAGCAACCCCGAATTTCTTCTTTTAGTAAAAGAAATAATATCTAAAGGCAAAACTTCCGCTCAGAATAGTTTTGCTCTTATCGATAACTGGTTTGTTAATCCCGAAACGGTAATAAGAAACCTACAATGGGGAACAAGTTTAAAACAAAACTTGCTCAAAGATTACCATAATATTTGCTACTTATGGGAAATTTCTGGAATTACACCCCATACCGCCCAAATACTAAACTCATTTTCAATCTCTGGCACTGTTTCTAATTTGGTAAATATAGGAAGCCCTTCTCTTCACAGCATTTA
>CAZZMK010000285.1:0-7569 GCA_964655185.1 uncultured Nitrospirales bacterium
ATTCATATTCTTCATAAGAGTATAAGACTCCTTCCCTTCGAATTCTCATTCTAACCTTATTAATTTTTTGTTTCTCGGTGGTTTTGTATTCTAACCGGAAGGGTGTAAGGCAACTTCCGAGAATGGGCTGTGTTATATTATAGTTTTCATGTGTTAGCAATTCAGGTGGAATCTCCTCTTCAGTTGGTCCCTTAGGAGTACCCTCGCTTACATTTAATATTTTGCCTTTGTTATTCCTATCAGTGCTCCACAATATAAGCGAAATAAGACCCGCCCAGGCATTTTCTGATAGGTAAAGGTTTTCGTTTTTTACAAAGTCTGGAATTAGACAATGGCTCTTTACCCTATCAAGATAATTTTCGAAATAGACTATTTTACCCTTTCCCAAAGTAGAGCATTGTAGAAATATATCTTCCCTAATCTTCTCCGTGATTTGAGTATCTCCTGTGGCTAACAGACTCCACCTTTTTACAGGTTCTTCTATCGGTTCAAGTGCTCTGACCAATTCTGCTATGGGATGATTTTGAGGGTTTTTATATGGGATTAGTAAGAGTGATTCTCCTTGCTTTGTTTTCAAAGTTATATTTTCCCATATTTCATACGGAATAATATTGAAATCTATTCCCGCAATGATAATAAGGTCATATTTTTTTTCTAATTTCTTCTGAATCTTCCCCTTGATACTATCAACTTGCTCTTCTTGGGGACACCACTTGCCCCACAATGGGTCACAACCTAAATTCAAACTGTCTTCAGAATATATTACTTCTATGTGACAATCTAACTTTCTCTGTAATTCATCAATATCATTAGATGAAGGCCTGGGAACAATTGCCAATATTTTTATAGCAGACTTAGGAACGGGTTTTGCCCACGCAATTGATTGATTTACGGGGTATGCTATAGGAAAACTGAAATCTTTTTTCTTTTCTGGGAACGCAAAAACACAGAAAAGAATAAAAATTATAGATAATTTTATTGTATGACACTTCTCCAATTTTAATTTTCCCAATTCTGGATGGTTTAATTGTAACTCCAGTTTTTTATGCTCAATTGAATATTTTAATATATCTTAAATAACTTTTGATAGGAGTTAGACCTATGAAGAAATTTCTTTTTTTGTTACTCTTCTTAATAATTGTAATTTTGGGTGAAGGCTGTGCTCGAAAGGCTGTATTAGAGAGAAGTGTCTTTTGCATTGCGGAGAAAAGTGTGCCCCAATGTACAATAGTGATACCCGAGAATGCTATTCCTTCAGTGAAATACTCTGCTGAGGAATTACAGAGATTCATAAAAGAGATAAGCGGAGCAGAATTACCAATTGTTACTGACTCAATCCCTATTCAGGGGAAGGAAATTATACTTGGTAAGAATAGGAGACTCGAAGAAATAGGTTTTTCGGTGGATTGGAACTCATTAGGAGAGGAGGGTTACATATTGAAAGTCACCCCTGATAGAATAATAGTAGCAGGCGGTGAACCGAGAGGAACTTTATATGGAGTTTATGCATTGCTTGAAGACCATTTAGGTTGTAGATGGTTTACACCCACCGTAAGTAGAATTCCGAAGATGGAAACAATTGCTTTGCCTTTATTAGAAGAGATATTTATCCCTCCTCTGGAATACCGCGAGGCGTTTACAATGGATGTATTGTCTGACGGGGATTGGTGTGCACGCAACCGCATGAATGGACATTCTTGTAATTTAACTGAAAAGCACGGTGGAAAAATTTCTTACTGTGGTTTTGTTCATACATTTAATTACCTTTTGCCACCAGAAAAATACTTTGATGAGCATCCTGAATATTTCTCTATGGTCAATGGCCAGAGAATTAAGGACCGTACTCAGTTGTGCTGTACAAATGAGGATGTTATCCGCATTGTTACCGAAGAGGTTAAAAAATGGATGAGGGAACACCCGGAAGCGAAGGTGTTTTCAGTCTCCCAGAATGACTGGGGCAATTATTGCCAATGTCCAAAATGTTCCCAACTCGCTCAAGCAGAGGAATCACAGATGGGTCCACTACTTTATTTGGTTAATAGTGTTGCGAGGGCAGTCCGCGAGGAGTTTCCTGACAAGTACATCGACACACTTGCCTATCAGTGGTCAAGAAAACCACCTAAAACAATGGTTCCTGAACCAAATGTAATCATTAGATTGTGCAGTATCGAATGTTGTTTTGCTCATCCATTCGAAACTTGCGCCTCTAAAGCGAACAGAGATTTTGTAAAGGATGTGGAAGGATGGTCCAAAATTTGTGATAAACTCTGGGTATGGGATTATGTGACCTCTTTTTCCAATTATCTTGTGCCATTCCCGAATCTTGAAGTTAGAGCCCCGAATATCAGATTCCTCGTGAGGTATGGCGTGAAAGGTATCTTCGAGCAAGATACATACACCACTTTGCACGGTGAATTTAATGAACTCAGTGCTTATTTAAATGCAAAGTTATTATGGGACCCACTCTATGACCCTAATGTAGCGATAAATGAATTTCTTGAAGCCTTTTATGGAGACTCTGCTCCTTATATAAAGCAGTATCTCGATTTAATACATAAGCCTGTGCACCAGAAGAATATTCACATGAACATCTGGGTTGGCCCCACAGGAAAACATCTAAGTGATGAATTGCTTAAGCAGGCGGAAGAGATTTTCGATAAGGCGGAGAAGGCAGTTGCTGACCAGCCAGAGTTTCTTGAAAGAGTTAAAGTAGCCAGATTAAGTGTAGATTACGCCATTATGGAGAGGGCAAGATTAAGGGATGAGAAATTCAAAACTAAAAACACTGACCCCACTATGGTAAACAGGGCAAAACGCTTTTTCGAGATAGCAGAGAGAAACAATGTTACTCAATATAGAGAGAGCAACGGAGATATGAAAAGTTATAAAAAGATTGTTGAAGACTGGTTAGGAGTTCCGTTAAGTAATTAGTCAGAGAGGGCTGATTTTTTCCGAATCGTAAAATTTCGTCTAACATATCTTTTGTTATAACTTTTTTCGTCATAAACTTCTTTGTTTTTTCCCGAGGAGGAGTTTTTTCTACTTTCTTTATTTGTATTTTCTTTTCCTACAGGAGTTTTTTTAGTATTAGGAGGATTCTCGTTTGTATTTATATTGTCATTAGTTGTGTTATTTTTAATGGGTGATATTATTTTGGGCTCAGGTAATATCTCTGGGCCAGGTGTTTTCCACGAATAAGTGTTATTTTTCAAATCTTCTTTTTTAGGTTTTTCCAAAGGTGTTTCTCCTGGAAGTCCCCTTGAAAAGATACCCATTCCTTGAGGTGCCTCAATATTTTTTTCCTTCTCCAGATTTCTTTTTTCTATAAGAAACTCCTTTGGTCCTAACACACAGAAGATAGCCTTCCCGTTTAAGGTCCCTTCGAACATCCCAAGGTCATAATTAAAATATTGCTCATCCAATTTTTTCCAACCTGAGTTGTTTCTAAATTCGTATATAGCAAGTTGAGATAAATTCTCGGGAGTACAAATGTCTGGTGGTACAGCCAATTTAATCAAAAAATTTACATTTGCATTTGTAGGTATGTACTCGGGGATATGGAACACAGTGAAATTAGTTAAACCCTCGGGAAGTTCGCTCGGGGGAGTTATTTCACTTCTAATCCTTATAGAAATTTTCGAACTGGAGACACATCTAATTTCACCTACTCCAATCTCAGGAGCAAGGACCACTTTTCTCCCTATTGCCAGTTCAGAATTGCTGTAGATTTCGATAGGTAAAAAGCGAGTTTTCTTTAATCGCCTTTGACTAAACAATTCCCATTGGTCGTCAAAATGTTTTGATTTTTGTTCTTCAGAACTACCAAATGGCACAACAGTATAGGATTCAACCAGATTACCCAATGCACACACCATAGCGAAACCGACACCATAAACGGCTTTTCCCCAACTTTCTTCGATAGGTGGATTTTCCGAGATTAAGTAGGAACACCCCATAGTTTCACTCCCACCTATTGGATATTGTTTTGCTCCTCTCTGTATTTTGTGGACCTCTCCCCAAGGTATGTCAATATTTCCCCGCGTGTTTCTTAAATATCTAACTGCATTTGCAAGTGACTCGAGGCAATGCTCTTCAATGTCTTCTTTTCCACTAATCAACGAAGCAAATGGCTCTATTTCGATACTTGGGATAACAGATATACCGTTAGTAAAAAAGTGTGTCCATAACTGAAATAATGTAGGAGGTATAGATTTATAGTCAGTAATCAAGTCCCATCTGTTTAGCAGTTCAACTACATCAGGTAGGTCTGGGTGATAGTTAGTTAGAGATTGTTTGTGTTTACTTGCTATGTTTACAATTTTAGGGATTGCCTCTAATGCAAGGGCACTTAGAGGGTCAAGAAGTATCGATTGAACATCGTGTAATGACCTTTTATCCGTTCTGAGGTATCCCTTTACCCTTCTGGATACAACATTTTCTACATCCATTATTAACTTTTCTTTATATAATTCGTAATTTGGAAACTGGATATCATCCGTAGTTGAATCAGGTGGACCTCCACAGACCTGTATGTATCCATTTGGTGGGTTAAGAATAGATGGTAACTGTTCGGGTGGAATTAAATATCGCCATCCAATTGAATAGTATTTCGATTGAACGGGGGTATGCCACTTAATGTTCTGAATATCTATCGCTTCGTTTATTTTTAGCCCCGGCGGAGGTTCTCTTGTGCCTGCTTTGGAGGAGTATATGTAGTAAAGTTGGTTTGAATTATCAGCATATAGAATATGAAAACATGGGAGTTGGTGCATCCATACAGCAGAAATGAATTGCTCGCAAGATTTAGCCCTTCCCATCTCCCATAACTGTAAAAAGATACCAATATCTTCATATCCCCCTATTTTCCAAGTAAAAAAAGTGCTTCCTTCGAGTAATAGAGGTCCTTTTGATGTTATTTGAACGGGTACAAATCTTTGTTGAATGCCCATGGGGGTAGAAACATAATACGGCTCAGCCTGTGACATATACTTCAAAAATAGTAAGGAGTGGTCTTCATCCCGTCCTTCTCGCGTAAATACAGATTTAGGGTTTTCTTTTCCGTAGGAAGTAGTTTCGATGAAGACATCTGCAAAGTCTGATTGGTTAGGAACTATAGCCCAGGTGTGTCTGGAAGAATGTCCCATCAGTATGATTGGAAGTCCGTAAAGAGTGCAACCGTATACATTGTAATCTCCGCAGATGAGGTGACATTCATACCACCGAAAAGGACCTGCGTAATATTGATGTGCACTTAATGCAAATAAGGGCATATTCTCTAAACTTTTTTGTGAAGATAGAGCAAAAGCAAAAGAAGACTTTATCCCAGGGGGCCTTTTTCTTAAAATAGGCGAATCAAGAGGGGCAAGTGAGACTAAGAATGTATGCCACAAAGCAAATATATCTTGAGGTTGGACTCCATCTACCCAATCGGGAAGTTTTTCTCTATGTTCTAAAATCCAGGCATTAGCCCCTTCTGCAAAACCTTCACATAGTTCTCTTGTGAGTAGGTCGCAATTTTGATAGGCTAATAAACCATAATGTTTATGCCCGAATTGTAACGAAAGTTTATCTGACTCTTCTTCCCCCTCCCCTAATACTTCAGCAAGTTTACCATTAGCAAGCCTATAAGCAAGTAACATTGCTTCCCAGTGGTCTTCAGCCTGTGCATACCCAAATCCAAACCCAAGCGCACGTGGATTCTCAGCAAATATATGAGGTACCCCCCAGTTATCCCGATATAACTCTATGTGTTCCCAGTAAATATCATTAATATCTTGTGAATGGACTAAGAGTCCAATTTTAACTACTATTATAGTAACTATAGTTATCTTTATTTTATCAGGTACCATCATGATGTTATATGTACAAGGCAAACAAAGGTTGTGTTATTTATTTTACCAAAATTAAATTTAAGGGGCGGGCTCGACCCTAACTCATGGGGTTGTAGGCAATCTTGAGGAAGGAGTGGAAAGAGGAGACAGAAGTGTTGCCGTCCACTTTATCGAGCCCGCCGAAGTAGCAAAAGAGAATCGGGAGACACGAGGTAGGACTCACCGTTAAGGCTGCAGGCATCTCTGGGGAAGGAGTGATGAGAGGCAGAAGTTTGGCACGGTTGAGGTTTAGTGTTTTAACCTCCTCGCATCTCCCGAGTGGGTCAGCAAAATTAAGATTAATATTTAATAAATTAACTTTTGGCATATACCTTCGTAAACGGTATATAGTTTAGTTGGTCAATATCGTCAGACAAAATTTCAATATGGATTAACCCCATTTCTTCAAAGTTTATATCCTCTGAAAGAGGAATGGTTAAACTCCCATCATACTGGGACATTAGTTCTTTAGAAATTTTATATCTCAACAATGGTTTTAGTTCTTCATCATACATATATATTGTAAAATTCGAGTTACTCTGGATAGATTTATCCCACTCCAGTATTATCGAAGATATCTTTTTATAGTTTATCGGTAATACGTATACTTTTGATACCGGCGTCGGAAGATTTACATTTGTTTTAGCAACCTGTCTAAGTTCAAAGAACTTCGGATACAATACCTTATTAGCCCATTTTGTAATTGAATTGGCATCACAATCTTTAACCTTTTCAGTTATGTTTTTATTTTCTACTATTAATTGTTGGTTAGGTTTTAAGGTGGCGAACTTTTGTCCTACTTCAATCTTAACTTCTCCGCTAACTACAGTAGCGGTTAATCTATTATCTATTAATTCAACTTGAAATTTTGTACCTAAGACTGTAATTTCACCTTGATTGGTTCTAATCCTAAATGGAATATAACTTTTTGCTACTTCACAAAATATTTTGCCTCTTTCCAACTCAATACTTCTGTTGTTGGTCACTTTTATCCTCGTATCTTGAGCCATTTTTATGGTTGTATTATCTACAAAGCCTATGAAACAATACCCTTTTTCGCTTGTTTCTATATACGAATTATTCGTAAGTGGAATTGGCTTTTCCTTATATATTTTTTTAGTGAAATCCCCAAGAGTTAATAATGCTTTATCTTCAATTACCACTGCATAACCCATACTCGACTGTTGTAGTTCTTTTATTGAAGGCCATTTTAAGAAAATGAAAGTTCCCAAAATTGCTATTAGTGCCACTGCGATATAAGGAATGATATTAAGTAAAATGGTTCTCGGTTTATCTTGCATTTTTACCCTAAGTGTTAGGGTATGGGCTTTTTCATATGAATCATTCCTCGTGGGTATGTTTTTCATCACATAGTGGTCTAAGGACTCATTCAATCTGCATGGATACAGAACTTCATGCAATATTACATTAACTTTCCTATATTCTTCATAAATAGTCTTGCAATTATCGCAACTTGCTATGTGCTCTTCTACTATTAGTGCTTTAGCCCGTTCAAGTTCACCATCTATGTAAGCCTGGATTTCTTGTTCTATTTCTGAACATCTTGCCATTTTTCCGAACTTCCTTCTTTATTAAGCAACATTTCTTTTAGTTGTTTAGTAGCTCTTTGAATAATCCCCTTAACTTCAGTAGGCGTTTCTCCAGTAAACCTACTTATTTCTTCATAATTCATACCTTC
>CAZZMK010000286.1:0-2735 GCA_964655185.1 uncultured Nitrospirales bacterium
ACTTATCAATTCTATTAATTTTTTAGCACAAACTCAAAACAAACAGGAACTACAAATAATTAAGGGAATTACTAATTTTTATTCCAATTAAAACCACATAAACCATTCTCATTTTATATTCTCCCGATTATTATACCTAAATTCTAACTCCTTCAAATAGTAATAGCATATAAACTTCTCCTTACTTACTCCCTTCACAACTTCATCAATCCCTCATTAGCATAACTCTAAATCCCTCTACACCATCTATGTATCTTCTATACTTTTTATCATTGTCGTTTCCAATGTCTTACTATGGTTCACACACTCATGCCTATATTCATACATCACTAATCCCTCAAGTAGAGACGAATAAACATTCCTCTCTACTATATCTTCTTTGTTTTACCTCCACTAAATTCCAAAAAATGATTCCAGACGAAAAGAAAAAAACAAAGTTTAAATGCGACTCCTTCACCATGCGGTAGGTAAAGAATCCGTTACAGTCCCTCTTTCTTATACGGCTCCTTTTCCTTTACAGACTCCTCCACATTTGACAACTCCTGAACCTTCGCAATTTTTACATGTATAGGTAGAACCCAATGTGGGAAAAATAAGTCCTTTCCCTTTACATACAGGGCATTGCACATATCCTTTGCCCATGCTTTACAAGTCGTCATTTTTCACCTCCTCCTATAAGAGTTGTTATTATTCACTTGCATCCTCGCTACGAACTCTTCATAACCTCAAAGCATTTCCTAAAATGCTTTGCTTGCATCCTTAATTAAGAAACCTTCGCACTTAGGTAAATACATTACCTTCATATATTTTGACTTTTCTTCAAAATATACACCAAAAATAGTTTTACAATTTATTCATCAAATTATGGATATACCTATCTCTACCTCAAAAAACATTCATCATTAAGCAAATTTTACGACCAATTCGATTTTTCTTAAAACAAAAAAATTGTAAAAAAAATACATAATTTTTATAATTACTTTTGAAGTTGCTTTTCTTTTTTGTAAAATTACTAAAAGTGCAAGTCATACATACTTACTGTTTATATAATGTAAGGAGAAAATTATGAAAAAGTGGGGGTTTACTCTAATTGAATTACTTGTGGTAATAGCCATAATCGGCATACTTTCTGCAATTTTGCTACCTGCTCTTGCGAGAGCAAGAGAAGCAGCACGGAGAAGTAGTTGTCAAAACAATTTAAAACAATGGGGAGTTATATTTAAGATGTATTCAAATGAATCCAAGGGAGAAAAATATCCACGAATATTAGTTCGAGATGGAAGTGAATTTATCTTCCGTGACTGTGATTCTGCTGACACGAACTTATATCAATACGGAGGTTTATATATCGCTATGGGACCCGACCCTACTACTATTTATCCCGAATATATTACAGACCCTGCAATTTGTTTTTGTCCCTCTGACCCCAAAAGCAATATTAATAATGTAACAAATGATGAAACAGGGGAAATTACATTTGGATGGCTCTGCACGCGTTACACTGAGGGTGCATCTGCAATAGATGAAAGTTACGCATATCTCGGTTGGGTAATTGATAAAGGGGAGACTACTGACAATCTTATTTCTTTTCCGCCCCTCCCACCACTAATTCCTAACCCTGTTACAGCACCTGCACAGTTAGTCGAAATGGCAATTAATGCAATAGTTCCCGTATATATGAACCCATCCAAATGGGCTGAACTGGATAGGGATGTTTCTGTAAGCCCCGGCAATGGTAATGGGGGCGGTTCTATCGTATACAGATTGAGAGAAGGTATTGAGCGGTTTCTTATAACGGATATAAACAATCCTTCTGCATCTGCACAAGCGCAAAGTTCGGTTTGGTTTATGTTTGACCATATTGCCACCACTCCAGAAGGTTTTAATCATATTCCGGGAGGTTCAAATGTTCTTTATATGGATGGGCACGTAGAATTTATTCGTTATATTCCTGAAGATTTAAGCCACCCGACAGGTGTGAGCCGAGCCCCTGTCAATACCGCAGTAGCCCAATTCGTAGGACTTGTATATCAGTGGTAATTTTTCTATAACATAGTTTTATTTATAAGGGGGAATGATGGAGGAGTAATATCTCATTAAATACCACAAAATAATATAGATAAGCATGATTTGCGGGGTTTTAAAACACAAAATAAAAAATGCCGGCGACGACCTACTCTCCCACGGGGGAAGCCCCGCAGTACCATCGGCGCTGGCAGGCTTAACTTCCGTGTTCGGAATGGGAACGGGTGTTTCCCTGCCGCTATAGTCACCGGCAAACTTATTGTAGATTAAACTTTTGTAAATCTATATTGACAGCGAATGCAAGGGAGCCATGCAAAACCTCGCATGGGCTCATAGGTATTATCAATGTCTTATGAGAACCATAAGACCAAGCCTCACGAGCTATTAGTACCGGTCGGCTAAACTCGTCGCCGAGCTTACACCTCCGGCCTATCAACCTGGTAGTCTTCCAGGGCTCTTCAGGGACCTTACGGTCCGGGAGACCTAATCTTAGGGGGGGCTTCGCGCTTAGATGCTTTCAGCGCTTATCCCTTCCGGACATGGCTACCCAGCGGTGCCACTGGCGTGACAGCTGGAACACCCTAGGTCCGTCCACCCCGGTCCTCTCGTACTAGGGGCAGCTCCCTTCAAGTCTCCTACGCCCGCGATGGATAGGGACCGAACTGTCTCACGACGTTCTGAACCCAGCTCGCGTGCCACTTTAATCGGCG
>CAZZMK010000287.1:0-5658 GCA_964655185.1 uncultured Nitrospirales bacterium
CTAAGCCAAGTCCCCTGCTTACTAATGTGCCAAGGGCGAATGTAATGGCATTCTTCCATCTAATAATGTTTTGTTTTTCCAGTGATTTGTCCATACAATTTATTAGATTGTCTTTGCCAACTTTTGGATTATTAGTAAAAATATACCTGAAATACCTATTAGTAGAGGAACCTTATCAATATAGAAATTCCATATTTTGGGCGGTTCTTTTGGGGTGGGAATTTCAAATATGCCTCCAAGTCGGGTTCTTATGCTTAAACTGGGTTGTTTTCCTATAGGTGGATAGTTTAGCGTTTTGTTTTTTCCTACTAGTATATATGCGGGGAAAAACTCGCCTGAGGGCGAAAATATACCAGATATCCCTGTATTTGTGCAGTGTATTAAAGGTAATCTTGTTTCAATTGCTCTCATTCTTGTTATTTCTAATTCTTGTGGGATGGCATTTGTTTCCCCAAACCATGCGAGGTTCGTCATTACTGCGATGGCGTTTGCGCCCATTTTCTTTAATCCCAAAGCAAGTGGTGAAAATAGCACCTCAAAGCAAATTAATGGACCTATTTTTATATTATTTTTTATCTCGAAAACCTTTTGAGTTTCTCCTGCGGTGACATCATAAGGTAATATGAATCGTAGAGGAGTCAAAATATTTGAGAGTGGGAGGTATTCACCGAATGGAGCGAGGTGAACTTTGTCATAGTAGTCCAGTACCTCTCCCTTAGGGGAAATTAACAAGGATGAATTGTAATCATTACCGTATTCGTCAAACCTGGTGGACCCTGTAATTAGGTAGGCATTATATTTGTTGGTAATACGTTGTAGGATTTCGAGTATTGATGGATTTTTGTAATCTCCCATTATTAGGGCTTCGGGCCAGAAAATTAAATCAACATTTTCATTTTTTAGTAGCGTTTCGGTAAATTCAGCAGTTTGTTTAACCATTTCGTAGTGCCAATATGGGTCAAATTTCATTTCTTGGGAAAAGTTAGGTTGAATAATTGCAACCTTAATTTTATTTAAATCTTTTTCTTCAAATTTTGGTAGCAAAGCCCAACCTATGATATGGGGAAGGGACAGGAATAAAGTCGCACATATAACACCTACTATTCTATGTTGTTGATTATGTAGGAGATAGGCGATAGAGTAGTTTACACCTACTACAAAGAAAGAAATTATTGGAACAGTTCCTAATGCTACTATCTGGGATAATAAGATATCAGGTCCTTGACTATATCCGATATTACACCAGCCAAAACCAGTAAACAAAGTTGAATGTAAGTATTCCATACCTGTCCATAGTGAAGACGCAATCAGTATTGCTAAAAATATACTTTTAGGGGATATACTTTTTGTGAGCCATCCATATATTCCCCAGAATATCGATAGGGTAATACATAATAGTTGATAACCCCAAAAAGCAGGGAAGCCAACCCAAAAAGTATTTGCAATTAACCAATTCAAAGTCAATGAATGGAATATCCATCCAGAAATTGTGAAGTATGTAAAAACTCTCCTTTTATTCTCTTCTCTAAAAGATAAAATAAATAAAGGGATAAGAGCCACCCAGGCTAAGTAAAATAAATGTGGTTTTGGAAAGGCTAATGATAAAAGTATTCCAGAAACTATAACGGAAACTTGAGGAGTCTTTATAAGATTTTGACAATATTGTAGTTTGGTATTTACCATATTTATTTTTATTCAGAAAGTGGTTCGTTATGAATATATCAAAATAAAGGGAGGTTTTTCAGTAGAGAAGATAATTAAAAAGTGGCTGGTTATAAGTCTTCTTCCATTGCTTTGATTTCGTTTTCAATTTTGTCTGCATTCTCCCATTTGTCGCCTCGTTTCTCCCAAAATCTAAGTGCACTCGCATTTTCCTGAGACATTGCTCTAAGGTCAACAATAGTAGGCTGGACAAATATTAATAGGTTAGTTATGTCTGCTTGGGTTCTACGGGAGCGAAAAGGTATACCTAAAAGTGGTAATCTTCCAATCCCTGGAACTCTACTTTCTGATTTTCTAATGTTTCTACTTGATAGTCCTCCTATGACTAATGTTTGTCCATTCGGGACAAGCACAAAACCGGTTTGGGACCTTTTGGAGAAAACGGGCAAGTCAATTCCTCTTAGACGGTCTATTCGGGTTATGTCAGTTACATCTAACTGTTTTATGTCTAATTGTATAGTATTATTAGAGAGTATAGTAGGGATTAGTTCAAGGTTTACTCCTATGTCTCGCCAAGCGACAGTTAGGTTAGGTACAGAGGCGGTTCTAACCACTGACTGGTAAGGTATTTGCCCTCCTGCTTTTATTACTGCTGACGTGCCATTTATGACCAGAATTTCAGGTTTGGAAATCAGGTCTACCTCGGATTTACTTTCCAGAGCCCTAAATACTCCGTCAAGTGTGCCATAGTCCCATGTAAGGATACTAAATGTGAGTCCTCCACCCTGATAGGATTGAATCCCAGGCACTGAAGGATTTAAATCTGCTCTAAGAGGCGATTCATTAAAATTCGGGTTGTTATAAGGGACAACAAAAGGAGGCTGGGGAGGATTTGGTGATGGGGTTGGGAGTGTAACTGAAGAAAAATCTCCCTGGAAGTCGGTGGTATTTGTAGTGATTTGTGGGATTTTTATGTGTTCATTTTCCCTTTCTCTATAAAATCTTACAAAATTTAAATTTGCACCTAATTTTCTTAGTCCATTCTCATTAGTCTCACTAATCCAAACTTGAACTTGTACCTGCCGAATATCTTCCAATGGTGGAGGAGATGGAGGGGTAGGGGGTTGCTCAGTGGGGGGTTGAGGAGGCGGTTCTTCTTGTTGTTGGTTTTGTGCGGTAACGATGAAGTGAGATAGTAGAACGATAGATAACGAAACTATTGTCAAAGCAAAATACTTATTCTTATATTCCGGATGCTTATTCATTTCTTGTCTTTTCCACCTCCCCCATCTAATCCGTTTTCATCACTTTCAAGTTTTACTCCAGTGATTCCTTCTGCTATGCCTTTGGGAACTTCAGTTATCCCGCCAATAACATTAGTTATAATTTCTGTTGGAGATATTTTAGAGGATTTATTTTCTTCTTTGGATTCTATTCCATATATTCCTGGCACGGTATACGAAGGTTTCCATAGTTCGGCTTTTAGAAGAAATACGAGTTCTCTTCTACCTTCTTCCTTTTTCTTGTTGCCTACTCCACTACTTAGTGGAATTTCGGGCGCTTTAAAAGGGGTTACGCGTTGAATTAAACCATTTGCAAGTTCTTCTCCCTGAATAAGCCAGGGAACTGTAGATGAGGTTCTTGTATGTGTGTTTCTATATAGCCCACCGAGAATTAGTACTTGGCCGTGTTTAACCCACACAGTTGTCGTAATGCTTCTGGAGATAAATTCAGGAACATTAATTGTGTTTGCGGTATTGCCTGCTATCGCGACACTTAGCCGTTGTCCTTCTTCAGTAATTGCAGCAGTAAGTGTGAGTTGTATGTAGATGTCTTCTGTAGTTCGTGGGTCTCCGTCATCGTCAATGACTTTATTAGCTTGTACGCTAAGGTTAACGCCTGTGGGTTTGAACTCTGTGACTTGTTGAGTGGCGACACCTACAACTACGGTATTCTCATAGGGTATTTCCTGAACGGTTTGGATAACAGTAGGAGTAGGAGCCCCTACGGGTACAAGAGCCCGAGGCTTCGACAATATAAAGGCTCTATTTTGATTTACTAAAGCCTGGAGTATAGCCTCAAAGTCTCCCCATTTGCTTGTCATCCTGTCAAGAAATACGGTAATAGTCGGTCCACCGGTAGTTGGAAATGTAAGGTCGGCAGTTGTAATTGCAGGATTACCAAGAGAGACTCGCCCATAAGGTCTTGGGTCTGCTTTTTGCCTAAAGTATCCTGCAAGTCCTGTTTCACTTCCAAGGTGAGTCTGAAATTCAATAATTTTAACGGAAACACTTACCTGCTGGGCTGTTGGTGGAAGTGGTGGTTGGGGAGGGGCTGGCTGGGGTGTTTGAGCATTTACCACTTCACAATACAGTCCCAGTAGGGAAAGCAATATGAATAATCTTAGATTACACTGAGTAGTTTTAAGTTTTTTATTCATCGTAATATGCCACATAGTCGTAATGGTCTATGTTGTCAATAGTATCAAAGTTAGTAAATTGAATACTAAAGGGTTTTGTCTGGCCAGGAGCAAAAGTTCCTAAATAGACATTTTTGGTATCGTAGACTATACCGCTAAACCCATATATTGTAACCTGAACAGATACATTTTTGAGGGTTCTACTACTTCTATTCCTTACCTGACCAGATACATTAAAAATTTGGTGCCTTAAATCGCTTGCCCAGCCAATTTGCCTACCACTTCTAAATGAGGCTACATTAAAAAATACTAAGGGTTTTTTCTCAGATTCTCTTCTGATTGCTTCAGCAGGTGATAAAATTATAATGTTACCTTTTTCATCTTTTTCTATCCGTGTGGCAACCACATCATCTTTCCACATGTCTGGGTATAGATTTACTAATTGTTTGTAAAGTTCCCCTGCTCTATTATAGTTCTGGTTTATCCAATGCCAGTTGGCTAGTTCTAAAATAATTTGCTTATCCTGGGGTGATTCTTTGAGTTTTTCTTCAAGTGACTTTATTTTTTCTTCAATAGTAGTTACTTTTTCAATTTGTCCATTAGGATTTCCAAGAAGTTCCCTTAAGTTTCTTCTTGAATTTTCAGCATATATTCCCTGTGGTGCTAATTGAAGGTATTTTATATAGTTAGATAAAGCCTCTTGAGGACTTCCGAGTTCTTGATAAACTATACCTAAAAAGTAATATACTTCAGGGTAATTATTGGTTCCACTTTCTACAATTGCTTGTAGTTTGGGGAGTGCGTGTGAAAATTCTCCTTTTTCTATTAAACGTTGTGCAGAGTTTAAATTAGATTGCGGATTATCTTGGTATGAAAATTGGCGATGATTGAGATTTTTTGGGGATACTCTTTTCGGAGGAAAAGATGAACTCTGGCATGCATTCAATAATAATAAAATAATTGCGTATACCGATATTAGATAAAACGCTACCACTCTCACTTTCTAATTACCTGATATTTTAAGAATTGAGATAATAAGTATACTACCTTGAAAGCCTTTCAAGCACTTTTTGTGTAATATCTTCAGCAGGAATTTGTTCATTAAGGGATTGCCAGTAATTAAATTCTGCAATTAAATCGAATTGACTTTCTTGAGCAACTTCTTGGATTGTTCTTACTGCTTTCTCACTTGCTTTACTTAACATTATCCAATACTTTGCAGTACCCGGCTCTATTTTTCTTGTTTTAATTCCAGCAAATTCTGGGGTGGATTGAACAATCTCATCAAATTTTACTACACCAGGTTTGTTAAACTTAACTGCAGTGCCCCAATATATTTTTTGTTCATCTATTTTTTCTGGAGAAAGCGAGAATGGTTCTGCAATAGCCCAAGAGAAACTGCACAATAGGGTCAGGATTATGTATGTAATGTGTTTTTTCATAGGGAATGTCCTTTCCTCATTGTGCGCGTTTTTTCTATAACTTTTTATTTTGTTGTTATATTTATTTAATCTGATATTGTTAAAAAAAGTTCCAATTCTTTTGGCGATTTTAGTATTTTTTACATTCTTTTTTTT
>CAZZMK010000288.1:0-6976 GCA_964655185.1 uncultured Nitrospirales bacterium
TACACGACGCTCTTCCGATCTATATCTTCAAATCGACATTGTCACAAAATATAGAATTTTTTGTATTCTCAATTGCAATAGGAGTCATATATTATTACACAAGTGACCTTGGATTAGTCTCTATGATACATTTTTTCCGCAATATGTCTACTAATTACCTTGATTTCATAGAGAAACTCGAAGAAGTAAATGATACGGAGCAAGCCATTACTGAATTAGAACTCCAACTGTCGCAAATGGGATTGCGGAGAGAATAGATGAGCATTGGTGATATTAAAGATGAAATAAACGAGTATACAGTATATCTAAATCGTGTTTGCAAGACATTTCGAACTTATCACTTTTTCTCGATAGATGAAGAGACCGGCAAAAGAAAGTTTATTAAGAAGAAAGAGGCTTGTGCTGCGGATAATATAACCTTTGGTATAAAGCCCGGCGAGATAATGGGACTCCTTGGACCAAATGGCGCTGGAAAAACTACTACAGTGAAGATGATTTCCGGTTTAGTCATTCCCGATACTGGTGAAGTCTATGTTGATGGAATGAATGTGCAGAAGTATCGTAAGGAAGTGCTCTCCAGGATAGGAGTAGTATTGGAAGGCACAAGAACAAGTATGTGGCCCCTTACTCCTCTTGAAAATCTTTACTACTACGGAAATTTAAGAAATGTTAGAGGCAAGGTACTTAAAGAAAGGGCCCATCAACTTCTTGATTTCATTGGATTGTCGGATAAGAAAGATGTTGAGGTGCGAAGGCTATCAAGGGGACAAAAACAAAAATTAGCAATATGCATAGCACTTATAGCCGACCCTAAAATTTTACTGCTCGACGAGCCAACAACGGGACTCGATGTCCAAAGTAGCAGGTCAATAAAAGATAAGATATTGGAGTTAACCCGAGAACACAAAAGGTCTGTGCTTGTTACAACACACGATATGAATGTGGCCCAGGAATTATGCGATAGAATTGGCATTATTAATAAGGGTAAATTAGTTGCATGCAAACCTACTTCAGAACTATTAGACTTGTTTTCAAAACAAATAATTGCAATAAGAGTAGATAGAACACCAGATAACAACTTTTTAAGTTCATTACCCAACAAGGTAAAACTTTTAGAAATTGAGCAATCCTCTGAAGGTCCTGTGCTTGTGTTTCAATTTCCAGAATCGTATGAAGATAGGTCAGAGGCTTATTATTCGGTTATAGCTAATTGCCACACACACGGCTTACAGATTCGTATGATAACCCACAAACAGGTTAACCTCGAATATGTATTTCTTCAGTTGACGGGTGAGAAACCAAATATAGGTTTGGACTCAGGAGAAGTTGCTTTTTCAGATTACCCGAATCATTCTAATAAGGACGAGTAAATATGTTGGGTTTCTTTCTTATTATGAAAGCAGAAATTGTTCGTGCTTGGATTATTACGCGTAGATATTGGTTCCGAACGATAACAGGCTTAATTATAGGCTATGGTATGTTTATGATACTAATAGCCGGATTTTTCTATTCCCAGCCTGCTATTGAGAAAGGTTTAAGCCAGTTGGATGACCCTACCCGCGCAACAAATTACATCCTTGGTTTCATTATAGGTTTATTTGCCTTTGGAGTAGTAGGGATGTTTACTCAAGGAATTCAAGAAATGGCTCAGACAGGTGTACTCGAGCAACTTTGTATGAGTCCGTATGGATTAGTTACGAACTTTCTTGCACGAACAGTTGTAGCATCTATATCTACAATATTTTACTCCTCAATTTTAGTTTATATGGTTGTAATCAGCGTGGGCGGGAGACTACACTTCGACCCACTTGCTGTAGTGGTTTTATTAACGCTGTCTTTTATTAATCTTATTGGTTTTGGCTTTATGATTGGAGGACTTGTACTTGTTTTTAAGCAGGTAGGCCAATTAACTATTGTAGTTAGAATGGTGCTTTTCGGGCTTGCACTATTCGCAAGAGAGGAACTGCTAAATCAAGGTTGGTTTATTTCTATCTTGGTTCATTCCCTTCCAATAACCGATGCTGCTATTTGCCTTAAATATGTGCTTGTAAGAGGTCAGATGAATGCTAATGGAGAATTCGTATCTGTATTTCTTCATCCAAGTTTTTACTGGTTGGTCGTCAATTGCATACTCTGGACTTCCATCGGAATTTCTTTATTCAAAGTAATGGAAAACTGGAGTAGGAAAAAAGGAACACTTGGAACTTATTAACTATGACTTTACCTAAGTTATACAAGTTTTCAAGAAATGGCAAATTCTTCGCGGTAGACCCTCAAAATACATTTTGTTTTGAGTGTGATGAAATAACCTACGATGTCGTTGAATATTACCCTGATACTCCTATTAATAAGGTGATAGAACTGCTCTCAAATAAGTATTCGGAATCGGAAATAAAAGAAGTTTGGGGTGAACTTGAGTTTCTGCGAGTAACAGGGTTGATATTAAAACGCGAGAAATTAGAATCTTGGGCCAAAGAACTAACTACCCCTCCATCTCTGAATAAAATCACAATATGTATTGACAATACATTGGTAGACGACAGTGCTATATCTAAGTTAATTTCGAAATCGATAGTGAGGGCTTTGCCTAATATTAAAAATTCATTGAAAATAAAATTAGAGGTATTTTTTCTATCGGATTTCCGTTCTTTAGATGAGTGTAGAGATAAGATTGCTTCAATTAAAGATTTTCTCCCCTCTTCATTAAATAATAATCTCTCTGTTACATATATATTCCCTTTACCTTTAGAACTGGCTGAAGACTGGAAACTGTCAACTGAGGATAGAATTTTTATTCATATTCCTTTCTCAGAGGTTGAAAATACCTTCTACAAGGTGGAAATTTTCCCCGTTGAATTAGACATTACATCAATCGTTAAAAAACTAATAGATAAAAAAGTCACCGAAATCAAAGTACACTTTGAATCTCTGTTCGTGTTAACTCAACATTACTCTCTCAAGCAGATTTTCGATAGTATTCAGGAATTGTCAGATTTCTACTCTGAGGTATTAAGGAAAGGTAATTATGTAATCATTAATCCCATTACCGACCTTTTAACTCGTGTTCAGAAAGGTAATCCTAACAAACTCTCTGACCATGCTGGCATATCCTATTGGTTTATATCTCCAGTGGGTGAAATATATGGAGGCTACCTTTATTATCTAAGTAAACTGGGCAAGATAGGAAATATAGATACAACCGCCCCACCAGATAACTCGTCTGTCAATTTATTGAACAGGGGCGTAGATATTGTTCCTGCGTGTATTAATTGTTGGGCTAAGCATTTTTGCGGTGGTGGAAATCCTATTACTCATTACCAATTCACAAAGAAATTTAACCTGCCACATAAAGAATGGTGCATCCTCCAGCGGAATTGGATTGAGTATATGATTGCTAAATTTCAAGAACTAGGTGATATAGATTTCTCAACTATTGGCAAATCTCATGTCCTTCAAAAAGATATAAAAATAGGCAAATTAACCGTTTTGAAACATATATTTCAGAGATTTTTTACAGAGAAACTCTACATAAGACCCTTAAAACCACAGGATGAAGCCATCCTGTCAAAATGGGAAAATTGGAATACCGCTACATACTACACTTTCTTTGAAAGTTCTGTTCTAACCACAACCATGTTTGAAAAAGAACAGGAAATTTTAAACGCCCAAAAAGGTTACGAAGAATATTTAATTATAGATTCCAAAAATACCCCGAGAGGATTAGTCAGAATTAGACCAGATAGAGTCCCAAATGTCTACTATGTTTGGCTATACTTTCACAATTCTGAAGACTACGAATCCAAATCCGTTCTAAGTAGTTTTCAAGAGATTATCTCGTATTTGAGAGAATTAACTCATAACGCTAAATTTCTTTTCCCATGTTTGAGAGAAGAAGAAAAATTATCCAATTTCCTCCAAAAATGTGGAATGAAAAAACTCGCTACCTTCCGAGAATCAGTTTTTTACCACAAATCCTACCACGATGTAGACATATATGCTCTGTGATAAATACATTCTAAAGATATAGATGCATCTTCCCCGCTTTTTATTCTTACCAAAGTTATTGAGTAAAATATGTAATCTTAATCCTAAAGTATTGTGTAGTTATTTTGTTTATCTTTATAAAAAAATTAAAGCATTTGATACATTGGTAATTTAAGAGGATGGACTTTTTCATTAGTTGGAAAAACTTTTGGTCTGCTATCGGTGTTATAGGTGCCATTATATTTTTTGGTAGGTTTTATGTGCAATGGCTTTGGTCAGAAAAGATGGGCAGGAGTGTAATGCCCATAGCCTTTTGGTATATGAGCGTAGTAGGTACCATAATGCTATTAGGCTATGGTACATATATTCTCTCTCCCGTTGGAGTTGTAAGTTACGGATTTAACCTTCTCGTTTATATCCGTAATCTTATACATATATGGAAAAGGGCTAATAAATTAACACCATTTAGATACTACGCAGGGCATGCACTCATCCTAATAGGTCTTGCAGTTGCATGTATTGTCGTGTCATATGTTTGGTATCTTAAAGTATTCCACATCAGGGGTATGGAGAGAAGGGAAGCGGTTATGCATAGTCTATGGATAATATTAGGAATTTTGGGACAATTCCTTTTTGCTTTAAGATTTTTTGTCCAATGGATAGTTACAGAGATTAAACAAAGAAGTGTAATTCCTCCGATATTCTGGTATCTAAGCCTTATCGCTTCGTTACTTCAAATGGTTTCTTATTACCAGCAAGGCGAATATCTATATGCAATTGGGCTTGCAACTACCCTGCTAATATACATTAGAAATATTCAACTACTTTGGAGAGGTGAGGAGAAATTAGTTACGAATGGAATAGAAAAATAAATATGGTGGAGCCGAGGAGGATCGAACTCCCGACCTCATGACTGCCAGTCATGCGCTCTCCCAACTGAGCTACGGCCCCACTCAGTCTTACTCATTATACAACAAAACCTGTGTTGTTGTAAAGTGTGAAAATAATTTAGAATAATGACCAAAACATAATAAGGTATGAGGTATACTCTCAAAATGAAACAATTAGTGTTTTATTTGTGTGTATTTTGTTGTTTGTTCACAATTTTCACTGCTACCTATGCTCAACAAGACTTTGAAACTGAACTCAAGAATGCCCCCAAACCTCCATATATATACGATAGGGAAGGACGGATTGTTGTTTACCACGGAATTACAGTCTCATATTCTGCGAGACATGCAGAAAATTTTCTCCCCTGGCATACAATTGAAGATTTTGCAAAACTGAAAGAGTGGGGGTTTAATCTTGTTCGCTACTTTATTTTTTGGGAGGCTGTTGAACCGACCTCAGGTATTTACAACGACGAATATATGGAAGAGACACTTAAACGAATTCAGTGGCTGAATGACCTTGGGATAGATGTACTTGTCTGTGTTCACCAGGATTTGTGTAGTAGAAAATTTGGAGGTAGTGGATTCCCAAAATGGGCGGTAAAAGAAAGAGACATCCCATTCACTCCTGTTACTCCCGCTTATAAAAATTATTTTTCCCCGGCGGTAATGGCTTGTTTTGATGATTTTTGGAGAAGTGACTTTTTGAAAAATAGTTATATAGAAATGCTCAAATATGTTATCTCGAAATTACAAAATCAGCCCAATGTTATCGGCATAGAGGTATTTGATGAGCCGTGGCCACATATTGGACCCGGATTCGAACAGACCTTCCTTACTGATTTCTATCAGAGAATTGACCAGATGAAACAGGAAAATGGTTTTCATATCCCGATGTATTTCCAGCCAATGCTTATTGCAAGTGTAGTAGTGCCTACTGGACTTAAGTTTGAGCCCAAAGGCAGGGCAGTTTATGCAGTGCGATATCTTGACCCCATATACGAGCGAGGTACATCCGGCTATGGCAGAACTAATCAATGGATTATGAATAATACCATTCTTCAACGCGTTAGAGAGTCAATGAGATGGGGCATACCTATGCTCATAACCGATTTCGGGGTAAACCTTGATATGCAAGATGCCATGCAATACCTAAATGACTGGTGGAACTTGATGATGAAGCATCAAATCGGCTGGGTGTATTCATCTTATGATAAAGATACCGATAATCCATTCGGTATATTGGACAAAGAAGGCAATACCAAGCCAATCTTGAGTAAACTTGTGCAGGTCTATCCACAGAGAATAGCAGGTAGAAACCCAGTCTGGTTTATTAGAGGTAGCCTTTTCAGATTGACTTACGAGACTGCAGGTTTTACAAATACACCAACAGTGGTGTTCGTGCCAAGGAGTATAGTAGCAAGACAAATTGCAGCAAATGGCAAGCCAATACCTTACAATCCTCTGAAAAGCCTTACCTTCGAATATACCGCCGCACCAGAAGAGAAGAATGTTACGATAGTTGTTCAATGGTAAATAAATCCAACTTAAATTTCTATGAACTTTGATGAAATAGAGAACTTGATAAAGTTCAATGGAAACAATCCCTTTCTCGTATCACGCGGACAAATTACTACCTACTCTGGAGTATCTCATGCTATAGCAAATCTCCCTCATGAACTTCGCTTTTGTGAAGGAAAGTTTGTATCAGTAATAGCCCCACAAGGTATGTATCTGAAGGATTTTGTTATTCTCTTATTATCTCTCCTTAGGCTCAATGCTAAGGTATTAATTTTCTCTCCCAAAGAAACTCCTCAAAGGATAGTTAACCAGATAAGTAAAATCCCTGTATCCTCCTTAATATTGTTTGATAATTACTCCCATCTTGCTCCCGAACTAAAGAATGAACTCCAAACTTTCTACAACATGACGACTATAGGATTTTCTAAACTCTTTTCTCAATATTTGAGTAATACTTATTTGACTGTAATCCCTGCCGAATCTCAAAGTTTGCTTCCTAATCATCCTTATATAATAATCCTAACCTCCGGTAGTACAGGAATCCCCAAAAAAGTTGTGCTTTCCGTTCAAAACTTTTTGGT
>CAZZMK010000289.1:0-7382 GCA_964655185.1 uncultured Nitrospirales bacterium
CCAAATAGCAAGAGTAACCAGAGAACCACTAAGAAAACTTTCCCCTGGCGAGAGATTGATTGGGTCTGCTGTCTACTGCTTAAAGGCTGGCATAACTCCGAAATACATCTCCATCGGGATTGCCGGTGCGATACTTTATGATGGGAGTGATGATGAAAGTCTAATACTTAAGCAGATGAGAGAATCAGAAGGTATAGACAAAATTATATTTGAAATTTGTAGAATATCTAAGAATGAACCTTTATATAACTTAATAAAAAATTCCATCCTAATAGTAGAGTCGATAAAAAAGAACTAACTTTAGAAGGATCGTAGTTATGTTTGAAGTAAAAATGCCTAAACTCGGTCAAACAGTAGAAGTTGCAACTATTGTACAATGGCTCAAAAAAGAAGGCGATTATGTAAAAGAGGGAGAGCCTTTATTCACAGTTCAAACAGATAAAGCAGAAATTGAATACGAATCGCCTTTCTCAGGAACCTTGTTAAAAATTCTTGTGAACGAAGGAGAAGAGGTTCCTGTACTAACCGTAGTAGCATTAATCGGCGAGAAAGGAGAGGTTATACCAGAAGAATACTTAAAATCCTCCGCAGATAATAAAAGCCAAGGTGTAGAAGCCGAAAAGTCTACTATTTCAACCTCGGTGCAAAGGTCAATCGAACAAGAAAAAACTATATCTTCAGAAGTTGTTAATTTCCAAGAAGCAACTCCTACCGGAGAAATCAAGGTATCGCCAAGAGCAAGGAAAGTTGCAGATGAATTAGGTATACCACTTGAAGGTATAAAAGGTAGCGGAGTAGAAGGTAGAATTATTTCTAAAGATGTTATTGAAGCACACGAAAGACAACCAAAAGCAACGCCATTGGCGAAGAAAATAGCAGAGAAAGAAGGAATAGACCTATCTAAAATAACCGGTTCAGGTCCTCACGGTAAAATTACTAAAGAAGATTTGTGTAAAGTTCCTCCAGAACAAGAAAGACCTACCGCCGAAAAAATTACCCCAACTCCTGGGATGCAAAAGATTCCTCTTACGCCTATGCGCAAGATAATTGCGGAGAGAATGTCTTATAGCCTAAGCGTAGCACCTCATTACTATGTTACCATTGAAGTTGATATGACAAATGCAAAACTTTTAAGAGAAAAACTGCCGTTCAAAGTATCTTTCAACGACATAGTGTTATATGCAACAGTCAGAGCAATTAGAGAGTTCCCTGCTGTAAATGTTCAATGGGGAGGTGATTGCATTATACAAATGCCCGATATCAATTTAGGTGTAGCAGTAGCATTGCCACAAGGACTCATTGTACCAGTTATAAAAAAGGCACAAGAACTTTCCCTTGAAGGCATTTCTAAAAAGGCAAAAGAACTCATCCAAAAGGCACAAAACAATAAACTCCTTCCCGATGACTATACAGGCAATACCTTTACAGTGTCCAATTTAGGACCCTATGGAGTAGACCATTTCACCGCTATAATCAACCAGCCAGATAGTGCAATACTTGCAGTGGGCCAAATAAAAGACCGACCTGTTGTCATAGATGGGGGTATATACATTAGACCCATTATGAAAATTACTATGTCTTGTGACCATAGAGTCATAGATGGTGCATTAGCGGGTCAATTTATGGGTAAGTTGAAAGAAATTTTGGAAAAAGCAGATTTTATATAAAATATTTCGAAGGAGGACAAATACATGGATTATGATGTCGTAGTTATAGGAGCAGGTCCAGGAGGATATGTCTCCGCAATCAGAAGTGCGCAAAGAGGAGCAAAAACCGCTGTAGTAGAGAGAAAATTCCTTGGCGGAGTTTGCCTTAACATAGGCTGTATCCCAACTAAGACACTTTTACATTCTGCACGATTGTATAAACTGGCTAAAAGAGCGAACGAATTTGGCATCAAGATTAGCAATCCAGAAATCGACCTAAAAGAAGTAGTAAAAAGAAAAGACAAGGTTATATCACTAAACCGCAGTGGAATAGAAAAACTATTTAAGAAATATTCTATAGATTTAATTGAAGGTGAAGCCATAGTTAGTAATCCGAGTGAAGTAAATGTAAATGGGAAGAAAGTAACAGCCAAAAATATAATCATTGCTACCGGAGGAAGACCTGTAGAACTGCCCTTCTTAAAATTTGATAAACAAATAGTTATTTCAAGCACCGAGGCTCTTAGTCTCACCGAACTTCCACCTCGAATTGGCATAATAGGTGCAGGCGCTATCGGGTGTGAATTTGCTTGTATATGGAATACATTTGGGGCAGAGATACATCTCATCGAAATGATGCCAAATATCTTGCCAAAGTCCGATGAAGAATTAACTAAAAGACTCGAATCTATCTTCAAAAAAGAAGGTATAAACGTATACACCGGAACCAAAGTGGATAAAGTAGATATTTCTGGAAAAGAGATTAAACTTTACCTCGCGGGTAAAGTTGAAAAAACTATTGAAGTTGATTTGATATTACTTTCTATAGGGATGAGATGCAACTCAGAACTTATTCATGACCCACTCAGAAATGCACTCAAAATAAACCAAAAAGGTGGAATCAAGGTAAACAACAAAATGGAAACAGGAGTCCCAGGAATTTATGCCATTGGGGATGTAATAGACACTACTTGGCTTGCACATGGTGCCTCAGCGGAAGGGATTGTAGCCAGTACGAACGCCACAGGAGGGAACAAAATATTAAATTACCATGCAGTACCATCGTGCACTTTCACATTCCCCGAACTTGCCTCGGTAGGCTTATCCGAACGTGAAGCAAAAGAGAAAAATATTCCTATCAAGATTGGAAAATTTCCTTTTATGAATAATGGCAGAGCCCACACAATAGGAGAGCCAGAAGGAATGGTAAAAATTATCGCTAATAGCGAAACTGATGAAATACTGGGAGTTCATATCTTAGGTCCTGAAGCAGGAGAACTCATAGCCACCGCAACGGTAGCGATGAAAACAGAAGCAACTGTAGAAGAAGTAGCAAATACAATATTTACTCATCCGACCCTCTCAGAGAGTATAATGGAAGCATGCGAAGACTATTATGGTTTAAGTATCCATAATCCGAGATAACAACTTAATATTTTCAGCAATAAATATGGAGCAGTTCACATTGAGAAACATGAGATTTCATATCCTTCATATATTATTCATAATCATCCTACCAATTGCTCTACTATCTTTCGATTTCTCCCAAGAGAAAATACCAGGTAATTACCCAAGAATAAGTCAAAACCCTCTAGGAGTAGGTGAAAATTATTCTTCCTCATCTAAAGCATTTAACGACCCTATTACAGATTGCTCCGCATACCTTGACGACTACATATATTTGAGTAAGATTAATAAGGGACAATTATTTTCATATTTACTATGGGACTCTAACAGTGGAACAGGTGTTCCATTTTTAGCGCGATGGACTACACGGGCATTTTCACCTTTATCAATCCCATTTTACTTTCTTTCTATCTTTTATGCTTTGTTCGTAAATATATGGCTTAAAATTGTAATAGGGGGGTTGGGTGTATACATACTTGGTTTAACTTATAACCTTCTCCCATCAACTGCTTTATTAGCATCTGTTGCTTTTCAAACTATGGGCCTATTCATATATACTCCTCTACATCCTACTACGGATACAATTGCAGTGGCACCATATTATCTTACTATTTTACACTTATTTGTAAGAGGTAAAACAAAACTTTGGTTATTCTTTTCTTTACCCATAGCCCTTATGCTACTTGGAGGAAGAATCCAGCCTATCCTAATAATATTAGTCTTCTCTCTCTTATACTTGCTTCTGGTAGACTTATTCAGTGATAAAACATATAAACAAATTATTAGAGAATTTTTACTTTTAGTAAGTGCTTGGATTTTAGGCGTGGGATTAACTCTGTTTCAAATTCTCCCATATATAGAATGGGCAAACCTCAAATTTAACATCATACCCTCGGGAGAAACCAGCATTACTTCACTGATGGATTTAATTTCTTTTCTAATCCCTGTCAGCCCAAATGGAGAAAAAGAAAATTTTATTCTTCAGAAGATTACTACTTCTCCAATTCTACTAATACTACTGTTAGTCCCTCTCTATATAAGTGAGAGAGAACTTATCAAAAACGAAATAAAAAAATATTTAGAAATATTCTGGATTTTGTCGGTTTTTATCTTTATCCTCGTAATCATAACATCTTCAAAATTGTTACTAAACACCGACTATACGACTTTCATAAGAAGCATCACCATAATGGATACAGGTTGGTTATTAATACTTGCTTCTACTTTATTGATAGGATTGGCATTAGAATCGTGGAACTTATTCAATCCAGATGAATGTAGAATTTGCACAAAGAAGTTAATTAGTTACGCGCCTTTTTTTTGGATTATTTTATTTATTCTACTGTTGGTAGCAAAATTAAGTAGTCATGAGACTTTCACTCATTTTTGGTATTACTATTTAATAGGATTAATTCTACTTTTAGTAATCTGTGCCTATTTTTTGCTCACCTTGTTTTCCCCATCCCCAACTAACGGTATATACTCAATCATAATAATCTTACTTATATCCTCTCACTTTATATACAGTGATTATAAGCCTTACATCTCATATTCACTGTTGCCAAAATTTCAAGAAGTTTGTGCTCAACTCAAGTCTTTTGGAAACAGAATCGTAAGTTTGAATAATTCCGATATCATCCCAAACCATTCCGACCAGATAAACATACTACCTCCACCCCCAGAAAAAAGAACTTCACGGCTCAATGCTTTCATAGAACAAACTAATAATGAACCAAAACTATGGTTAAGAGCAGGAGCAAATGTGTTTACTTTGCCCTCAAATGCTAATAAATTTACCAATAACATATTCTCAGTCAGAGATAAGCTAAAACTTATTAATCAGCAAAAGTCAGGCATCTCTGTATTCAGTTACGAAGAACCTACAAATAGAGGATATGTAATATACTCATGGAAGAGTTTTTCTGAAAGCAATAACCTTCCTCAATTATCTCCTAACCTGCCCCATATAGTAGAAAATATAGGTAATGATGTGCAGGGAAGTTCTGAAGTTCTACCTGTGGAAATTGAAGAGATTTCTCCAACTAATATAGTGCTAAACATTCCCAAAACAAAGCCAGGTATATTAGTTCTTGCAGATACTTACTATCCCGGATGGGAAGCAACAATAGATGGTAAACCTATCGAAATCTTTCCTGTAGATATCACATTCAGAGGTATAGAACTAAGTGAAGGTGAACACAAAGTAGAAATCTCTTATTCGTGCAATCCCCTTTACACAGGAGGAATTTTATCAGTAATTTTCCTATTTATATGGTTAATCCTTGCAAAATTTACTTTCAAATTTAGTTATAAACTACCGTACGGGTGAAAACATTCACATAAATAAAAATGCTGGGGCACTCATTTCTATCATCTTGAGTTCCCAGCATTTTTTTATCACCTAAGTTTTACACTCAGGCTACTTTTTCACTACCACTTACCACTTCGAACTTGAAATCGTTCTTTTCATCAACATCTATAATAACTTCGCTATTTTCTTCAATACCCTTCGAGAGTATCTGCATTGCCAACGGGTCAACAATCCTGCGTTGGATAACTCGTTTTAGAGGCCTTGCACCATAGGTTGGGTCATATCCCTCTTCAGCAAGTAGGTCTTTTGCTCTATCTGTAAGTGTAAGTTTAATCTTACGTTCATCAAGTCGCTTTTGCACCTGACGAATCTGGAGTTCTACTATCTGCCGGATATCCTCTTTACTTAATGGATGGAACAGTATAATTTCATCGACCCTATTCAAGAACTCAGGTCTAAAATGATTTCTCAATACATTAGTTACGTACTCTACCTGCTTCCCATACTCCATATCTTTTCTTAAGAACACCTCGCTACCGAGGTTAGAAGTCATTATCACAATCGTATTCCTAAAGTCTACAGTTCTACCTTTGCCATCAGTTAAACGGCCATCGTCCAAAAGTTGCAACAGTACATTAAATACTTCCGGATGTGCTTTTTCAATCTCGTCTAACAAAACTACACTGTAAGGTTTTCTCCGCACTGCTTCAGTGAGTTGACCACCTTCTTCATATCCCACGTAGCCCGGTGGAGCACCTATAAGCCTTGCAACGGAGTGTTTTTCCATATATTCAGACATATCTATACGAATCATTGCATTCTCGTGGTCAAACAACAATTCTGCGAGTGCCCGTGCAAGTTCAGTTTTACCAACCCCAGTCGGACCTAGGAAGATAAATGAACCTATCGGTCTGTTGGGGTCTTTCAACCCTGCCCTTGCTCTACGGACAGCATCCGAGACCGCTTTTATACCTTCTTTTTGACCTACTACTCTTTGAGCCAAACGCTCTTCCATACTTACCAATTTCTGGACTTCACTCTCCATAAGCCTATCCACAGGGATTCCTGTCCAACTTGATACTATCTTAGAAATATGTTCTTCTGTTACTTCTTCGCTTAAGAAGGACCCTTCCTTCTGAAGTTCCTCAAGTTCTTTACGCTTCATTTCTAACTCTTTATTTAATTCAGTAAGCACCCCATAACGAATTTCTGCTACCTTATCATAGTTACCTTGTCTTTCAGCAATTTCTTCCTGCCTCTTTGCTTCTTCAATCTTTGCTTTGATTTCCCTAATCTGATTTATCAATGCCTTTTCAGCCTGCCATTTTGCTTTTTTAGCATTAAGTTCTTCTTTCAAATTTGATATTTCTCTTTCAATAGCCTCTCTCCTCTCAACACCTGAGCGCTCAGTTTCTTTCTTCAACGCTACATATTCTATCTCTAACTGCCTTATCTTGCGGTCTAACACATCTATCTCGTACGGCATACTATCAATCTCGATTCTCAACCGAGAAGCAGCCTCATCTACTAGGTCTATAGCCTTGTCCGGCAAGAATCTATCCGTAATATATCTATGGCTTAAATATGCCGCTGCGACTAATGCAGCATCCCTTATCCTTACTCCGTGATGGACTTCATATTTTTCCTTTAATCCGCGTAGTATTGCAATTGTATCTTCAACGCTCGGTTGGTCCACTAAAATAGGTTGGAATCTCCTTTCAAGTGCTGGGTCTTTTTCCACATACTTTCTATATTCGTCTATAGTAGTAGCGCCTATGCAATGTAATTCACCTCTGGCAAGAGCAGGTTTCAACATATTTGAAGCATCTATTGCTCCTTCCGCAGCACCTGCACCTATTATAGTGTGCATCTCATCTATGAAAAGAATTATGTTTCCTTCAGACTCCTGCACTGCATTTAGGACAGCCTTTAACCTCTCCTCAAACTCGCCTCTAAATTTAGTACCAGCGATAAGCGCTGCCATATCTAATGCAGCAATTCTTTTGTTCTTTAATGTC
>CAZZMK010000290.1:0-9076 GCA_964655185.1 uncultured Nitrospirales bacterium
TGGTAGCGGAAATGCCATACATAGCCTTGAACTGGTTTCAAAACAAATGTAAAGAACTCGGTTACTCCGAAAAATTCAAAAACTACTCCATCCAAAAGTTCAAGACACCACCAAAAATCAATAGCGGTATCGTGATATACGAAACCTGGGGTAAAACTGAGGCAAAAGTATATCAAAGGTCAGTAGACTTGGGATTGGAAATTACCCAATCAGGCTCAGCCATCCGCAACTATGGACTACAAATAGGCGATGAGGTAATGAAATCGGAATCTGCAGTATATATCCGTGCTGATATCAAGGACTTCCCGGAGAAATATGAATTGGCTCGAATGTTCCTAATCAACCTCTACGGCGCCATGCACGCAGAGAGAAGGATTCTACTTTTCTTTAATGCCCCAATAAGCGAAGTAGCCAAAATTACCGATTATCTGAGAGAAAATCATCTATTCGCAGATGAACCTACTATAAACAGAGGAACAAACTTCGCAGAATTCAGTGTCCAATTGTGCGTAGATGACGCTAAATTGCCATTAGCAAAGGTGAGGTATGACCTTATACTACTTGGTGCGCGCTCACTTGAAACAGTACCTTTAGAATCGAGCATACCGGGTCTGGAGGTGCTCGACTTCTGAACAACTACTGCTATCTCAATTGGGGCAATCTAATGGACAAACCAACCATAACAAAGCAATCTAAGATATCAATCATAATACCCTGCTACAACGAATCAGAAAATATCCCCATCCTTATGCAAAAAATAGACAAAGTAGTCCAAGAACTCATAGGAAATGGGGCTGAGAATATAGAATGCATAATTGTAAATGACGGTAGCACCGATAATACGACAGAGATATTGGAAAAACTATCATCTCAATACAATTACCTGACCTGTATCCACCTCGAAAAGAATCGAGGACAATCTTACGCACTGTGGAAAGGACTTAAACAAAGCAAAGGCGATGTAATTGTAATTTTAGACGGAGACCTACAAAACAACCCCGAAGACATCCCTAAACTAATCAACGAATTAGAGCACGCCGACTTCGTTCAAGGGTTCCGCGAGAATAGACAAGATACCTGGCTTCGCTCGTGGGTTAGCCGTCAGGCAAACAAACTACTTAGATATATCCTCGATATGCCCGTTAGAGACACCGGCTGTGCACTGAAAGCAATGAAGAGGGATTGCCTCGACTTCATCATCCCATTCAACGGCTCACACCGATTCTATGCCTTCCTCGTCCATACCGCAGGCTTCACCGTAAAAGAAATCCCTGTTCAGCATCATCCCCGCACCCTCGGCAAATCAAAATACACCATCCGCAACAGACTCTTCCGCACCCTTTTCGATATCTTAGGCTTATACTGGTGGAAACAACGAGCCCTCAAAAAATAGTTCGTCTGTGTCAATAAAAGATATCAGGTATTTTCACAAAAAATAGTGTGTTCTGAGATTTCCAAAAATTTTCCTTCACTTCAGGAGATAGTCAACAGCGAGGGAGAGGAGGAAATCTTCGCCTTCAGATTCGGCGTATTTGCGGATAAGTTCAGATGTAAGAGGGACTTTATGGGTAGGAGCAACACCACCATTCCCATCCGCATCCGCCTCGACTTGGATTTTGCCTTCCTTGTCGAGAGAGCGAGCAACAGGGTAGGATAGTGTTATACCGCGTGGCATTTGAATATCTCCGCCCGATAGGCCTACCGAGCCCTTGGTAGAGCAAAAGCCCATAACTGTTACTTTCTTTTGGGTGCTAAGCGCCTTTGCAAGCAATTCCGCACATCCAGCAGTACCGTAATCAACCAGCACAACCACTTTGCCTCTATAACAAATAGGTAAAGGTTTTATTACCTCCTCCTTACCGGGGATTAGGATAAACTCTTTCTTGCTTTTCTTATATATAGCAGTTTGTTGGAGAAATACATCCTCTTCTACGAAGTGTCCACCGAACTTAACAGCAAGAGAAGAATCTCCACCTGAGTTGCCTCTGAGGTCTATGATGACCCCTTGCACACCTTCACGGATGAAGTTGGTGACTATTTTTTGGTAAGCCTGAGCGGGAAACGGTGTGGATACATTACTGGCAAAACTTACTATCCTTATATACCCTATCTTCCCATCAATAATTTTGCTCTGAACCGGTGAATCCATCATACCGAGGTTGACTACATTAAGCACGGGTGTGAGTAGTGTAGCATAGTTATCCTCTTCCGCAATAAGTGAGGTTGAAATTGGTAAATCTGGTGTATCAGGATTGACAAAAGTGACCTGTATCTTCGTCCCTACAGGAGCCCTACTAAGAAGTTTAGACTTTTCCCAGATCTTACCTTCATTAGTGGCTGGGGGGTTATCAGCCCAGAGTGTAGAAACCTTCTCCAATGCGGTAATAACAGGGGCACCGTTCCATTCCGCTATCTCTGCACCCACCTTCATCCCTGCTTTATCTGCAGAACTACCAGGTGTGATGTAAAATACTACATACTTTTTGTCTTCCGTGAGTATACCTGCAAAACCATAACCTCCTCCGATATATTTTTTTCGTAGCGATTCATTTGTTTCTATTCTTACCCCCGCGTCAGGAATGGAAAACAAAAATTCCCTTAAAGCAAGGTAAAATGCTTCCACATCTTTCTGCTTCTGTGCCTCCGCAACTTTCTCTGAATAAGTATCTTCCAGTTTCTTCCAATCTATATTCTTCCACTCGGTAAAAGGATACTCCCTGCTAATTTGGTTACAGAGTCTATGAAAAGCCTTACGCCAGGTAAGCAGTCTATAGTCCCCCTCGCCACTAAACAAGAAAGGTATCTTAGGAAACGGGACGGGGAGTTCAGGAAGTGGCACAATCACCATCGGTACTTCCACTTTAGTCAACGGCACGCGAGCCCTTGTGCATTGCATAAGAGAAATGGCAATAAAGACAACAAATGCAAATTGAAGTACGGAGAAAAAAAATGTTTTCATATTTAATAACCTTAATTTTGTAGGAAGTTATCCGTTTTTTTACAGATTTTTAATTTATAACAAATACATACTCTTATAACAAATAAATACTCTTGCAATTTCTGTCAGTTCTGTTTAATGCCTAAAACTAACCTTAACAAAATAAAACATTTAACTCTTAAACTCAATCAAAAAGCAAAATAAATTTTATAACATTTTTAACTATCTTAACTATACCTCAACTCTCCAACTAAGTTCCTTCAAACTATCCTTCATTTTCATTTGGTCATTATAGGTATATAATTTCCAGACAATTTTTGAGAAAAGATAATAAATATTAAGAGGAAAAAACGATTTTACCGCAGGTACATAAAAATCTCTGGGCTCTGGAGAAGTATCTTCCCACAAGTTCATGAGGATTTTAGAAGAGATTTATTAATCTCTTTTCCAGATAGTTGCCATGCCCATGCCTCCGCCGACGCAGAGGGTCGCAAGACCATACTTAAGGTTTCTCCTTTTCATCTCGTATAGCAGGGAGACAATAATTCTCGCACCGGTACAGCCAACGGGATGGCCGAGAGCAATACCGGAGCCATTTACATTGGTTATTTCTCTATTCAAGCCAAGTAGTTTTTCACAAGCGAGGTATTGTGCGGCGAATGCTTCGTTAAGTTCGATTAGTTCTATGTCTTCCAACTTCATTTTAGCCCGTTCTAAAGCCTGTTTTGTAGCGGGTACTGGTCCGTAGCCCATAAGTTCGGGCTCGACACCTGCTAATCCATAGGCAACGAGGCGTCCAAGTGGCTCTAAACCTCTACGGTTTGCCTCTTCCTCGCTCATAAGTACTACAGCGGATGCTCCATCGTTGATGCCGGATGCATTGCCTGCAGTGACTGTGCCATCTTTCTTGAATACGGGCTTAAGCGCAGAAAGTTGTTCCATAGTCAAGCCGAACCGCACGTGTTCGTCTTGGTCAAATATCTTTTTCTCGCCTTTCTTACCCGGGATTTCAACTGGAACAATCTCTTCTTTGAATTTCCCTTCTTTTATGGCTTTTTCTGCATTATTGTGGGAGCGTAAAGCAATAATATCCTGTTCCTCCCTCGAGATAGAATATTTTTCTGCGAGGTTTTCTGCGGTGAGTCCCATAATTAATCCACTCCAACCATCTGTCAAGCCATCCCAAATACCATCTGAAAGTGTTGCGTGCTGTAGGCGAAGTCCCCATCTTGCCTTATCAATGGTATAGGGAACCCTACTCATTACCTCTACCCCACCCGCCACAATTATATCCGCGTCGCCTAACATAATTTGCTGTGCGCCATATACCACAGCCTGCATACCGGAAGCACAATTTCTCTGGATTGTCACACCTGGCACATGAATTGGTAAGCCTGCTTTCAAGGCGGCGAGCCTACCAGTAGGGAGTTCATCTGTTCTTTGCATACACTGACCTATGATTACATCGCCAACCTCACCGGGTTCTACTTTACTGCGATTTAGAGCCTCGCGCACTACCAATCCCGCCAGGTCAGGTGCAGGGTAATCCTTCAAACTGCCACCGAAAGAGCCTATTGCTGTTCGCACAGCGGAAGTGATGACGACACTCTTCATCTTAAATCCTCCTATCCTGTTCCGATTTTTTTACATTAAAATTGTCTACGAAACTCATCTATGTTTTGAGGCTGAACCTCAACCTCTTCCCAGTAACTTTCCCTCTCCGATTCCCACTTTCTATTTAATGGGTCACCTACAAAAAGTCTATACAAAATCCCTATTGGTGTTAAAATCAGATAAAACACTATGAATAACAAGAGATGTGTAATTATCAAATTCAGAAGTTCTGCTACTTTAAGCCATATAAAGAATAAAGGCATTAGTGACGGTGGTATAACCAATCCGAGGATGATTAAAACTATGCCAATTCCTCCCAGAATTTGAGCAGATAAACAAAACCCGTGAAAAATAAATCTTACAACGCCAAGAAGGAGAAATATCCCACCAATGACCAGCCCAAATTTTCTCTGCTCTTTCCTGTGTCTATAGTCGATATTGATAAGTCCCATATTGTTAATCCAGTTCAAATTCCTTTTGCCAATCGAATTCTTCTTTCCACGGTTTTTGCTTTGATTTATCGAGCAGAAATGAACCCATGCATAAATAGTCCATATGTGTTCGCATAAAGCAAGTATATGCTTCTTTTGGTGTACACACAATTGGTTCACCTCGCACATTGAACGATGTATTTATTATCACAGGACAGCCTGTTCTATCGTAGAAGGCTTTTATCATATCATAATAGAGAGGGTGGTCATCCCTACAAATTGTCTGGATTCGTGCCGAGTTATCTACGTGTGTAACTGCGGGTATATCTGACCTAACGACCTTTAGTTTCTCAAAACCTTTGGCTTTTTTATCCTCCTCAGTAAGTTCACGTAGATGTTCCTTACGAACGTTTGCTACAAGAAGCATATAAGGGCTTTCTACACCGTTCAGTTCAAAGTATTCATCCGCATACTCACGCAAAACAGTAGGGGCGAAGGGTCTAAACGATTCTCTGAACTTAATCTTCAAGTTCAGTACAGATTGCATCTCTGGCCTACGGGCATCGCCGAGGATACTTCTTGCGCCAAGTGCTCTCGGTCCGAATTCCATTCGCCCTTGAAACCACCCTACAACTTTCCCTTCGTCAATAAGTTGGGCAACTCTTTGAATAAGTTCTTCCCTCGATAGTTTTTCGTAGGGAATATCTTCCTCCTTGAGAAATTGTTCTATCTCCTCATCTGAGAATGCTGGACCGAGATAACTCGCTTTCTGCCTTCGGGAATGAGGTATGCGTTCCTTCCCAAGGACTTGGTGCCACACTAACAACGCACAGCCGAGGGCATTACCACCATCACTTGCACACGGTTGAATCCATATCTCGTCAAATGGACCTTCCCTGAGCAACCTTCCATTTGCAACGCAATTAAGCGTAACGCCACCTGACATTGCCAACTTCTTCAAGCCGGTCACCTTATGCACATGCCTCGCAATTTTCAGCACAATTTCCTCCGTCACCACCTGAACTGACTTTGCCAAATCCATCTCTCGCTGTGTAATCTTAGTTTCAGGCTTGCGAGGGGGTCCTCCGAAAAGTTTTTCAAACCTCCTATTCGTCATCTTTAGCCCTGCACAGTAGTCAAAGTATTTCAAGTTTAACTTGAATGAGCCATCTTCTTTAATATCGATTAACTCTCTCTTAATTACATCTACAAAGGTAGGTTCACCATATGGAGCGAGACCCATAAGTTTATATTCACCGCTATTCACCTTAAATCCACAAAAATAGGTGAATGCAGAATATAACAAACCAAGGGAATGAGGGAACCGAATCTCCTTTAGTATCTTAATCTGGTTTCCCTTCCCTATCCCATAGGTAGATGTAGCCCACTCACCTACACCGTCAAGCGTAATAATGGCAGACTCCTCAAATGGGCTAGGATAAAAAGCAGATGCGGCGTGGGAAAGGTGGTGTGTGGAGAATAGAATTTCTCCATCATATCCTAACTCGCGCCGGATAGTAGCACGCATATTGAGTTTCTCGGAAAGCCAAGAGGGCATTTGGACGAAGAAAGAACGAATACCTGCCGGCACCGTTCCAAGGTAAGTCATTAAAAGCCTTTCAAACTTCAGGAAAGGCTTATCATAAAAAACAACAATATCAATATCCTTAACACTTAATCCACCCTCTTTGAGACAATATTCAATGGCACCCCTGGGGAAGCGCGGGTCATGTTTTTTCCTTGTAAACCTTTCCTCCTGCGCCGCAGATACAATATCCCCATCCATAATGAGCGCTGCAGCACTATCATGATAAAATGCAGATATTCCAAGTATATTCATAAACTAAAATGCCTATTACCCATCAGGAAGTATATACTATCACTATACATTTAATCTAACATAAATTGCAAAACTGTTATTCTAAAAATATGAATTAAATTGCACCAAATTTGTATGATTTATATATTATACTCAAATTAATATACGGTGTATGGTTCATCGCTTGAGGAGTGCATATTTATCGAGGGAGTAAGTTATGACAGATAGAATTGTTGGTGAGGAAAAAATAGTAGAGAAACTAATAAAAAGTGATTACATCACCAGAGAAGAATTAGAGCAGGTTAAGGAGAAAGAGAAGACAAGTGGCATACCGTGGTATAGACAGTTAATACAGATGGGTAAGGTGACTTTCTCAGTCCTCGAAGACATCTTGAGATATGAATTACATCCTCGTGAACTCCAAGAGAAGCACAAGTCTTTAGGTACAGCGCTAATGGAAGAAGGTATTATAACAAAGGAGCAATTAGAAGAAGCGCTGAAGATACAGCGAAGAACCAATAGATTGCTGGGAAATATACTACTCGACTTAGGGTATGTAACAAGAGAGGATATAGCTAGGGTATTGGCGAAACAGCATAATCTCGAATTTATGAGTATAAAGGAGGCTAAACCGGAGAGGGAAGCACTTATTGCAATTCCTGAGTCACTTGCAAAGAGATATCAGGTAATACCCCTCTTCGTGGAAGGTGACAAGATTACTGTATTAATAAATAATCCTCAAGGGGTGCCAAAGGTTAGAGACCTATCCGTTTTGCTTGGAAAGAGAATCTACCCAATTCTCACGGCAGTGGACAATATCGAAAAAGAGATTGATAGAGTATATTCCTCATTAAACCAAAGCATAGATAGCACTTCTGTAGTTTCACCTACTCAAAGGAAAGAAGAAATAAAGGAGAAAACACCTATGAATAAGGACTTGACCCTATATGGGATCGAGGAAAAGGCAAAGCCCAGGGCTGAGCAGGAAAAGAAAGAGGGAGTTAAGCCCGAAGAGTCGAAGAGGTTTGAACAGATAGTAAAAGAGGCAACAGGTACGTCTGCTATCAATATGGTGAAGGTAATACTGGAAGGAGCAGTAAAGGCAGGTGCAACGGATATACACCTTGACCCTCAAGAACCTGAAATGAGGGTAAGGTATAGAATAGACGGAATACTTCACGATGTAATGACAGTGAGCCCTAACCTTCAGAATGCTGTAGTCTCGAGAATAAAAATATTAGCCGACCTTGACATAACTGAGACAAGACATCCACAAGATGGGCATATAAGTCTCGAGGTGGAGGGAAGAGAATTGGACATAAGGGTGGCGACATTGCCTACCTTCCTGGGGGAAAGGATAGTGTTGAGGTTACTCGACCAATCTGCTGTTCTGTCAGGTATAGGCGACCTTGGGCTCGATGAGGAGGACCAGGACAGGTTGAAGAAAATCATATCTCAGCCCTACGGTATGGTACTTGTTACTGGTCCCACAGGCAGTGGCAAGACCACTACTTTATACGCACTGCTCAATCAAAAGAATGTTATAACTGAAAGTATAGTTACACTTGAAGACCCTGTGGAGTACCAACTTTCAGGTATTAACCAGGTGCAGATAGACCCAGATATAGGCGTTACATTCGCTAATACACTCCGAGCAGTATTGAGGCAGGATGTGGATGTTATACTTGTCGGCGAAATAAGGGACGTTGAAACAGCACAGATTGCTATAAGGGCTGCTATGACAGGCCATCTCGTGTTTAGTACTTTGCATACCAACGACGCACCTGATGCGGTAAATACCCTAAGGAACATGGGTATCCCCTCATATCTACTTTCAAGTGCACTCTCTGCAATCATTGCCCAAAGATTAGTAAGGGTTAACTGTGAGAAGTGTAAGACCCCGTATAAACCCGATGCTTCGATACTTAAGGACGTAGGACTACCAACTAATGTTAAAAAACTATACAGAGGCGTTGGTTGTGATTATTGCTACCACACAGGTTTTAAGGGTAGGACAGGTATTTTCGAAATACTTGAAATAACCCCTAAAATAAGAAAGATGATTGCAGAAAATGCAACGCCCGAGGAAATTGCAAAAGAAGCAAGATTGAGAACTATGGCAGACCACTGCAGAGAAAAGATTAAAAGAGGCATCACTACACCGGAGGAATTTTTAAGAGTTGTGAGATTGTAAAAGTATTAATTGAATGTTAATTAGATGTGGAAAGAAGGTATTTTACTAACATATAATCCACAGAAAAATATAGTTATTTG
>CAZZMK010000291.1:0-7559 GCA_964655185.1 uncultured Nitrospirales bacterium
AAGTATAGAGAAAGATATAAGGAGCCTTTTGGATAAAAACTTCGGTAGATTTTTAGAGTTAAAATTATAATGCTAAATTTGTTAAAATTATAAAACTAAATTTATTTTAGGGAGGTAAAATATGTTAGGTTGCTCATTAGGAACATTATTTCAAATTACTGTGGCAGGTGGTAGTTATCAAGAAGGCTTAACTACCGTAATACAAGGTATGCCTCCAGGATATTTCCTCGATGAAGCGGAAATATACGAATCACTGCTTGTCCGTAAACCGGGTCAGAGTGAATTAGCATCTCCAAGGAGGGAGGCTGATGTGCCCGTAATATACAGTGGGGTAAACTCCGCAGATACAATGCCAGGGTTTCACAACGCTGGCTATACAAACGGAACACCAGTTGTAATCCTTATTCCGAATGTGGATAGACATTGGGAACATATAGAGCAATATCAGGTTACTAACAGAACGCCTCGCCCGGGGCATGCATCTTATGCTTCCTTCGTAAAGTATGGTATATGGGATGATGCTATAGGTGCGGGATTCTTCAGCGGTAGATATACATCTACGATAGTTGCGGCGGGTGCAGTTGCTAAAAAGATATTGAAACAGCACGGAATAGAAGTGTTTGCATATGTCAAAGAAGCAGCAGGTGTGCGCGCAAGCGATGTGCCTTTGGAAGTAGCAAAAGAAAAGGTGGAAACTTTCAGAAAGGTTCGGAAAGAGTATGACCCGATATATAGGTGGGTGTTTAAGGAGGGGAGGATTAGGCCTGAGATGCGATTTTTGCATAAGATGGCGGTGATAGCGGAACTTGAGCAGAAGTTGTTGGATATAAGGGCTCAGGCTCCGGTAGTGGATGTTCAGAGGATAAGGGAGGAGTATGGGGTACATTTTAATATGAATTGTCCTGATGTGGAGGTGGCGTTTGAGATGGAGAGGCGTATATTGGAGATAAGGGATGAGGGGGATTCATCTGGGGGAGTGGTGGAGGTGGTGGCTATGGGTGTTCCGACGGGATTAGGGGAGCCTGTGTTTAAGAAGTTGGATGGGGAGATAGGTCGTATGTTGAGTATAGGGGCGGTGAAGGCGGTGGAGGTTGGTGCGGGGTATCGAGTGAAGGATATGCGAGGTTCGGAGTGTAATGACCAGATGCGTGTGGAGGGAGGCAAGGTGGTGTTTAGGAGTAATAATGCTGGGGGGATAACTGGGGGATTGTCGACGGGTCAGCCGATAGTGGCGAGGTTGGTGGTGAAGCCTACGCCGACGATAGCGAAGGACCAGGAGACGATAGACAAGGTGAGTATGGAGAATGCGGTATTGAGGGCGGTGACGAGGCGAGACCCGACGATAGTGGCGCGGGTATGGCCTGTGGCGGAGGCGTTTGTGGCGTGTATATTGGTGGACCAGTTGATGATGCACTATGGCTATCAGGCGATGATACCCAAGGAGGGAGTGAAGTAAGGAGATTTAGATGGAGCAAATAATAGTTCGTGCTAATATTGTGGGTGGGTGTGCTGTTTACTATAGTTTCCGATTGTGACACAGATAAGTGTGGTATGGTTTTTGCGTTGTTCGTTTCTACAGGAGATTATATCTCAAGCATTAATCATAAACTCTTCTCTTACACTAATTCTAAAAGCCATTATAAAATCTAATCTAATTTTTTGCTGTATTTTTTAGGTGAAAAAGTTTTTGTTCTCTGGGAACTTGACAAAGTGGTTTTGATTATGTTAAAAAATTAAATCGGATAGGTTCTATGTTCGTTTATTATTAACAAATTGAAAAAAGAAGTGGAAAGAAGTTAGAATTGCCAAAGTAGTATAAAAAAGGGAGGATTTATGAAAGAACATTTAATGTGGTTAACGAGGAACACGAGAAAGAATTTTGTTTTGTTATTTTTTTTACTAACCTCTATTTCTGTAATAGTTCTCTTTTCACCTATGAGTAGTGCTGAAGACGATTCTAAAAATGATTCTAAGACCCAAGAGGAAGTAAAAGAGTTTCCGCATGATTTATATGAGAAAGGAAATAAAGTTGAGGATGAAAAAATCACTCCAAAATCGTCCGGGGGCAAGGAAATTAATATTAATGTTCATATAAATCTGAATGAAAAAAGTGAAGAGGAGAACAATAAAAGTGATGTAAAAGAAGAAGAAGGAGGAAAGGAAAAAAAGGAATATCCGGACCCACCTAAAGATGTTGCGAAGAATCCTGAGAATTTACTCTGGTATTACTTAGAGCGGTGGATAAATGATGATTATAAGGCTATGTATGGGTCGTTATCTGACAGTGCTAAAAAAAAGTATTCATTTAAGAAATTCTATTCTTTGTACCAAAGAGAGCGAGACGTTAATGGAGGGTTGGAGTCAGCGAAAATCCTTGGAGAGTTTAAGAAAAGGGGTCCTTATTATGAAGTTCAGTTAGAGTTGAATTATAGAAATGAAAATATCAAGCCGATAAAGGTTAAAGCCGTTTTACAATATACTGCTGACGGGTATAGGATTGAAGATTGCGGTTTAATCCCTATTGATTACACTAATCTATAGGAAAAACGAAAAATATTTGAAAGTGTAATCTAAAGACAAATTAAAAAACAATTATGGAGGAAAGAACTATGGAAAGAACAAAAAAAGTAATGGAGAAGAGATTTTGGGGAATTGTAGTAGCAATAGCGACAAGCCTCTTTCTGGTTTTTTCCTTTAATAAAGTTTTTGCTCAAGAAGAGGATGCGGGGGAGAATACTAAAGAAAGTAAGAGACCCCTCGTAGTTGTTGGAAAATTTAATAATATATCTAATGCACCTGACGAGTTATTTACGAGACTAAGGACTCGAATCACAAATGAAATAGTAAACACCAGAAAATTTGAGGTACTTGAGCGAGAAGATATAGAAAATATAATTTCAGAAAGGGATTTAGCCCGGAGAGGTTTAACAAAGCAAAAAGACTATATGAATGAAGAGTTGGAATCTGCAGAATACTCCATATATGGTGATGTTCTTTTCCTCGGTTTTGATAGAGCATCTGGAACAGTGGGGGAGGTTACAGCAAGTAGACAAGTAGCAAATGTAGAAATTCAACTTAAAATTTCCAATTTAGCCACGGGAAAGATATTAGCGTCTAAGGTAATTAGTGAAAAAGCCACAAAATCAAGTATTGCCTCGTCAGGAACAAGTGTTGGTGGGAACCTATCAGATGCGTTAATTGAAGAGGCTATACGTAGGGCCTCTTTAAGTATAGTGAATGAACTAATGGAATTGGCATATCCTATAAAGATTTTAAGTGTTCAGGGCAACAATGTATATATAAATATCCCTAAAGAGCGAGCAAAGATTTATGATATATATGAGGTGTATAAAACTGGGGAGGAATTGGTTGACCCGGACACTGGCGAGAGTCTGGGCGCAAGTGAAGTACTTGTTGGAAGGATAAAGATTATAGATATAAAACCCAAATATTCGATAGCAGAGCCAGTGGGTAAAACAAATATAGAAGAACTGGAGAAAGATATGATAGTTCGGCCAGTAAACAAGGAAAAAGAGGCGATAGATAAAAGAGAGATTGAAGAAAAAAGAAGAAGGGAATTTGAAAGTAGGTTTTAATCAAGAAGGGGTAAATGACAATGAATATGAGGGTTGGAGTTTTACGACTTTCTATACTGGTAGTTTTGATAGTATGTCCGTTCCATTTAGGAATTGCCTTGCCACGAGTTGCTGTACTTGACTTAAAATATTCTCCGAGTGTTATTTCATTTCAAAAGGGTTTTGAAGATGTATATTGGGATGATGTGCGAAATAAAAATTTTACTGCCTTGTTGAGTACTGTTCTCGCTAACACGAAGAAGTTTGAAGTCATGGAGAGAAACCAATTGAGTCATATTAACGCGGAAAGGGTATTTAGCGAAATCACAACAGGTTCAGTTATAAGTTCGGGAGGTTTTGGTGGTGCGCAGTATTGTATTGTAGGGGAACTAAAAAACTTGACCTGCGTAAGGAATGAAATACCTATCCCATATTCTTCATACTCTCGTGTAGAGTATGTTGGCAAAATGAGTATTCTCATTCGAATGGTTAATGTGGGAAATGGAAAGGTTATAGTTGCACGGTCAGTAGATGTGGAGAAGACCGAAAATAGAGAAGTTCCGGGAAGTGTGTTTTTAGATTCTCTTTTGAAAGATGCGGCAGAACAGGCTGTAGCAATGATTATTGAAGGGGCATATCCGCCCAAGGTTGCTTCTGTGGATGGCTCTTTTGTATATATCAATCGTGGTATGAATTCTGGCTACAAAGTGGGGACTGTACTTATGGTGTATGAGCAGGGTAAAGAAATTGTAGACCCGGATACCAAACAGAGGTTAGGGTATGAAGAAACTCCAGTTACCCAAATTGAAATTGTTGAGATTTTGGACAAAGTAAGCAAAGCAAAGGTTCTCTCAGGAGATATTGCATCAATTAAACCCGGAATGGTTTGTCGGGTGGTGCAAATAGACCCTACTCCACCTCCTAAGCCATTAACACCGGGCTCGAGCAGTGCCCCTATTAAATGGGATTAACTCGGAGTATATTAAATTTTAATATAAATTTGTTCAAACGAGTGATAAAATTAAACCTAAAACAATTAGGAGGAAAGTGCTATGAAGACATTAAAGGTGATGTTGTTGTGCACAGTGGTTTTCTGTGTGGTTGCAAGTTCTGCCGAGGTAAAACTTTCGCCAAATTCTTACCCTGAGTGGTTTCAAAGCGCTATTCAGCCCCTGCTCATGATGGACAAAGAGAATGCAGTGGTACCATTTATAAAAGCCTTGGAGGGAAAGAAATCTAAGTCATCTAAAAAACAAAAAGAATCTACTAAAAAGGAGGAAGTAAAGGATGCAAATTTGCTTCGGGTAGAAGGAGGACGAGTTGCCTCTATTGTTGATAATGTAGATTTAAGCATGGAGTTGCTTACTCCCTGCCTTGAACGTTTTAGGGCACAAGAGACAGAGGCGGTAGTCAGTGTCTCAAAAACTGCGAGGAAAGCGGGTTCTACTATCGCGGGAGAAGGAATCAATTTATATGAGGAAAAACCTTTTGAAAAGGTGATGGTTTATAGTCAACAAGCGCTAAATTATTTGGTAAAAAACAATTTAGAGGGTGCTATGGTAGAGTTAAGGAATGCAGATGCAGAACAGAAGAGAGCGGCAGAAAAATATGCAAAAGAGATGGAAAAAGTGAAGAGTGAGGGAAAGGACGTAAATTACGATGAAGTTATACAGAAAAATTATGCCGGCTTAGATGAGTTAGTAGGCCAAGTAAAATCATCTTTTCAGAATGCATATTCTTTTTACCTTTATGGGGTTATATCAGAATGCAGTGGCGTTAGAGAGGGGAGACCCTCAGATATAAATGATGCGTATATCGCTTATAAGGATGCCTTGGAGATATGTCCTGAAAATGTATATATACAACGAGATTTGATCAGGCTGGCAAAAGTTTTAAACATGGCGGATGATTATAAGGAATTAATTCAACGATTCCCTCAACATGCGAGTGCGTTTGAAAACTATCAGCCGAATAATGACTCTGGTCATTTAGTAGTTATCTTTGAAGATGGATTAGTACCAAGACTTCACGAGATTAGTATCTCTATACCTGGTCCTGATGGAGAATTAACGATGTCGTTCCCAACATACAGTGCAGAGGACAAAAGAGAGCCTAGGGCCATGGAGGTAAGAATTGATTCTAATAGTATGTCTGGTAATACCGAAGTTTTATGTAATACAGCGGGATTGGCAGCAAAGAGTTTGAAGGAACGATTGCCGGGAATGATAGTTCGTGAGGTTATACAAACCTTAGCATTAGGTGTGGCTCAGCATCAAGCAAAAAAGAAGTTAGGTGCCCTTGGCTCTATTGGAGTTTCGGCTCTTGATAAAGCCATATCTAAAGCAGACTTGAGAGGTATCTATAGTTTACCATACTATATTCAATGCTTCCGCACGGAAGTCAGCCCAGGGACGCATACAGTAACACTTTCTCCTTCAGGGGCTGGCGAAGTAAACTTGGAAGTAGATGTAAAGCCTAAAAGTTTTACTATAATCCGAGTAACATGTATTGAAAATGCAGTATATCATAAAGTTATTCAATTATAATCTCATTGATGGAAATATTAAATATGAGGAGTAGGTTGTTAGTAATCATATTGGTTACATTACTCATAGTCTTCTTTTGCGTATCCTTGCTTGGGGAGAAAGTCTTTGCTGAACATAAGAGAGATGCTGAGGCAGGAGGAAGAACAGATACTAATGATACAGGCTCATACGATACTTTCATTGTTTATGATAATCCCAAGGTGAAGAACAAAGTAAAGATATACAATGTGAAAATGCGCTACGTTAACGATGTTCTTCAAACCTCTGTGACATTAGTGAATTGTACAAAGAAGCCGATGAATATTGTATACAAGTTTATGTGGTTTGACAAAGATGATTTTGAAGTCCGAGCGAATACTTCTCCTTGGTTACCTTTGTATTTTCAGCCCGGTGAACAAAAGACTGTTCAGGGAGTGGCTCCTAATCCAAGTGCTAAGTCATTTAAAATCAAAATATCAATAGATAACTAACCCTAAATAGAAAGGAGGATACTATGAAGAATTTGAAAAATTTAGTAGTATTGGGTTTGATTGTGGTTATATCTTTTGGAGTACTCGGCTGTGCTACTACCAGCGGAGGTTCGCCAGCAAAAGTGGCTTATAGTGACCCTACAGCAGTAGAAACAACTACTATTGATTTTGGTTCCTCTGACTTACAACAAATTGCTGAAGCAATGGTAAATAGTATGTTAACTTTTCCTCCTATAGTCCAAGTAACATCGGAAAGGAGGCCGGTTATTTTCGTTGAAAGTATTAAAAATAAGACAAGGGAACACATTGACACAGAAGCAATTACAGATACCATCTCCACAAAATTGATTCAATCGGGGAAGTTTAGATTTGTAGACCGCACAAAAGTAGATGCAGTGCTAAAAGAACTGCAGTATCAGGCGAGTGGTATAGTCGATGACTCGACGCGGGCTCAGTTTGGAAGACAAATCGGAGCGGAGTATATGCTTTATGGGAATTTTACTTCTATTGAAAAATTGGCCGGAAGGACAAAAGATTTATATTACAAATTTACCCTAAAACTAATGAATGTCGAAACTGGCATTATAGAGTGGCAGGACGAAAAAGAGATTCGTAAAGTTGCTACCCGTAAATTAGTGGGAAGGTAGTTTGGTTTTCTTTGGTGTAGAATCTGCTTTTGATTATTTTGTTTACCTGAGTAAATAGTTACAAATAAAAACAAAATAGAAAGAAAGAGGAGGTTTTTCTCCTACGGGGTTTGATAGTAGAGGAAGGGGATAGTATGTTTTGATTTTTCCGAGAGTATACGGGGTTGGAGGTGGAGATGGAGGATTAGAAGGAGACTATGATCCGATATATAGGTGGGTGTTTAAGGAGGGGAGGATTAGGCCTGAGATGCGATTTTTGCATAAGATGGCGGTGATAGCGGAACTTGAGCAGAAGTTGTTGGATATAAGGGCTCAGGCTCC
>CAZZMK010000292.1:0-13387 GCA_964655185.1 uncultured Nitrospirales bacterium
TAGTAAATAATTTAAACGATGCTTCTATTGTTTTTTTGTTGAAAGTAATAGAGGTGGGGGAAATTATGGATTTTGAAATAAAGCATAGGGATAAAGAAACACGCGCTCGGGTGGGGAAGATTAGGCTTCCTCACGGCGAGGTGACTACGCCTGTATTTATGCCAGTGGGCACACAGGGTAGTGTTAAGGCTTTGAGCCATGAAGACCTTGAAAATTTGAATGTAGAAATAATACTTTGTAATGCATATCACTTGTACCTAAGACCTGGTGAGGAGGTGATAAAAGAGGCAGGGGGACTTCACAAATTTATAGGTTGGAATAAACCTATTCTTACTGATTCGGGAGGATTTCAGATATTTAGTCTTGCTCATCTTAACAAGGTTACTGATGATGGTGTATTGTTTCAAAGTCATATAGATGGTTCTCGCCATTATCTTACTCCTGAGGGTATGGTCAAGTTTCAAATGGAGCTCGGTGCAGACATAATTATGAGTTTTGATGAATGCCTACCGTATCCATCTGAATATAAAGATGTGGAAAAATCTATCCGAAGGACTATAAAGTGGGCAGAAAGGGGATATGAATGCTGGAGAAATAGTGAAGGCTCAATGAGCACTAATTTGTTTGGGATTGTTCAGGGAGGGGTGTATGAAGATTTAAGGAAAGCATGTGCTGAAGCGATATGTTCTATTGATTTCCCAGGATACGCAATTGGAGGGGTTAGTGTGGATGAGCCAGATGAGGAGAAGAAAAAAATAATCAGTTTTACCGCCCCATTGATGCCTGAAGGTAAACCACTTTATCTTATGGGAGTAGGTAGTCCCGAGGATTTACTCTTCGGGATATATTGGGGTGTTGATATGTTCGATTGTGTTATGCCTACGCGAAATGCGAGAAATGGGTGCCTGTTTACATTTAAGGGAAAAGTAAACATACGAAATGCGAAGTATGTGAAGGATTATACGCCTCTGGATGAAAATTGTAAATGTCCTGTGTGTCGTAGGTATACAAAGGCTTATTTGAGCCACTTATACCGCGCTAAGGAAATTTCTGCACTGAGATTGAATACCATTCATAATATATATTTTATGATGAATTTATGTGAGCGAGCACGAGAGGCTATTTTATCTGACAGATTTTCTGATTTTTATAATAACTTTATTAAAGAGTATAATATAGCCACTTTTTCCGAGGGTGAATCGGAAGAAGATAGGGATGTTTTTTAATCTTTTAATCTTAACAGGAGAAAACTAAAGGATGTGGAGATTTTTGCTTGCTCAAACACAGGAGGCGGTCCCGGCTGAAGTTACTAACACTGCCCAAAATGGTGGGGCACAAACAGCCACGCCCAGTCCCTGGACAAGTATGCTTCCGATGATACTTGCCTTTATTGCGATTATGTATTTTTTGATGATAAGACCCCAGCAAAAGAGGGAGAAAGAGAGAAGAGAAATGTTGAACGCTCTTCAGAAAGGTGATAAAGTGATTACTACCGGCGGTATATATGGCACTGTAGTGAATATTTCAGAGGATAAGGTAACACTAAGGGTAGATGATAAGGTGGAGATAGATTTTGTAAAGGGTGCTATAGCACAGGTTATATCCAAAGCATCAGGAAATGATTCACAGAGGAAAAATAAGTAGGTTTTAAAAATAACAATAAATTTTAAATTCTTTAATAACCGACAAACTAAAAGTTAGGAGATGTAATTGGTATGCGTAGGAATCCTTATCGAGCATTGTTAATCTGGGTTGTAATTATATGGTCTCTGATTCAGGTTTATCCTACAATTGGTTGGTTGACATTATCTGAAGAGGCACGTCAAGCCAGATTAGAGAAATGGCGGTTGGAAGATGACGAATGGGCTAAAAAGCGACACACTTACTTTGAAGAATTATGGAAGAGTATAAGGAGATGGGCTGAGTTTGATAGGGACCGAGTTATAAATCTGGGATTGGATTTGATGGGCGGTATCCACATGGTATTGAAGTTCGATATAAATGATTTACCGCCGGAGAAATTACAAGAGTATAGAGATAGGGGATATTCGGATAGTCAAATTCAGAAAGAAGTTCAGCAGATAGTGTTACAGCAAATTACGAGGAGAATAAATGAGTTTGAGGCAAGAGAACCTATAATACAGGCTTTAGGTGAAAATCAGATTCAGATTCAGTTACCTGGGGAGAAGGACGTTGAACGTGCTAAAAATCTTGCTAAAAAGACTGCACAGTTAAATTTCCATATTGTGGCTGATATGAACGAAATGATACAAGTATTTCAGAAGATAAAGGAAAAGTATCCGGATGAATTTAATGCTTTTATAATGAGACCTAAACTTAAGGGTGACTACTTTACTGTTCGCGCGGAAAACTTTGAACGAGTCAAGAGGCTTATCGAAAATGCAAAGAAGGAAGGATTAATTCCTGAGGGGAAAATAATTGCATTTAGTCAACCCCCAAAGCCGTATGAAGAGCAAGTGTATAGGCTTTATCTTATAGATGAGAAACCAATTGCTTCCGGAGAGGGATTACGGTCTGCGGTGGCAATCCCCGACCAAAATAATCCTCCTCACTGGAAGATTTTGTTTGAGTTTAATAATGCGGCGGGAGCCAAATTTGGTGAGGCAACCGGAAGCAATATTGGGAAGCCTATGGCAATTGTGCTGGATGGGATGGTGTGTTCAGCCCCGGTTATAAGAGATAGAATAACTACTCGAGGAGAGATTACAGGTAGTTTTGAGCAGGCTGAGGCGACTGACCTTGCGATAGCATTAAATTCAGGTTCTATGTTTGTGCCTGTGAAAGAGGAATTTACCCGTATTGTGGGAGCGAGTTTAGGGGCAGATGCAGTTCATAGAAGTATTATTTCAGCAATAATAGCGGGGGTAATAGTAAGTGCGTTTATGGTTGTGTATTACCTATGGGCAGGAGTGATAGCCTTGATTACTCTTGTTCTGAACTTTTTGATTATACTGGCTTTGATGGCTTACTTTGAGATGACTTTGACCTTGCCGGGTGTGGCTGGGCTTATATTGACAATAGGTATGGCTGTTGACGCTAACATACTTATATATGAGCGTATAAGAGAGGAATTAAGGTTAGGACATGCCCTTGCCTCAGCCATTAATAATGGATTTACTCGCTCTGCAACTACAATTCTGGACGCAAATATAACTACATTAATTGCAGCAGCGGTATTACTTCAGTTTGGTACCGGACCTATTGAAGGTTTTGCAATTACCCTGAGTATAGGTGTATGTGCAACGATTTTTGTCTCGTTGGTAGTTTGCAGGGCTTTGTTTGATTTCTTATTAGAGAAGAGAATAATTAAGTCGCTTCCTATGTTGTCAATTGTGCCTTCCAAATTGAAGTTTCCGTTTTTGGAACTTAGATACTATGCTTTTACACTAAGTGGATTGGCTATAGTAATTGGAATGAGTATCTTTGCCTGGCGGGGTAGAGAGAATCTAGGGGTGGATTTTGTTGAGGGAACCAATATAAATATACAAATAATAAATGATCAGCCTATTCAACCTGGTGCAGTAAGGGAATTACTTGCGAATGCGGGGTTAGGAAAGGCAATAGTTCAACTCATTAGTGAGTCAGATGTAGAAGCGGGTAATAGGTTCCTGATCAGAATAGCCCGAACAGATATCGAAGGTTTAACAAAAGATACAACTTCTTCAACAACGCCTTCCCAAGCTCCAAAACCCTCAGAAGCACAGGGACAAGAAGAGACAGTAGGTTCTGCCTCAGAAGCGGGGGCAACAACAGAAACTACTGAAGAAATAAGTCCTGAGGAAGATATAGGTAAATATGTTCAAAATGCTCTTGCTTCTTTGAGTAAATCTGGTAGCCCCTCAGATGTAATTATAGAAGACCAGCAAACGGTGGGACCTGCGGTTGGAGCACAACTGAGAAGTGATGCGATAAAGTGTGTTATATGGTCTTTTGTATTTATCATCATATATTTATGGTTCAGGTTTGAATTTAAATTTGGAGTTGCAGCGGTTATAGCGTTGGTGCATGATGTACTCATAACGCTCGGGGTATTTGCGATTTTAAAGAGGCAAATTGATATGGGTGTGGTAGCGGCGATATTAACTATAATCGGTTATTCACTTAATGATACCATTGTAGTTTTTGACAGGGTGAGAGAGAATCTGAAGTTATATAGAGGTAAAGGTTATAAATATATTGAGATTCTTAATATTTCTATAAATCAAACATTGAGTAGAACACTGCTAACTGCTTTGACTACTCTATTTTCTGTAGGTGTATTGCTTGCTTTTGGTGGATTGGCGATTAGAGATTTTGCGTTAGCATTGCTTATAGGCATTGTGGTAGGTACTTACTCGTCTATATTTGTAGCATCTCCAGTGGTTTTAATTTGGCAGGGGTTAAGTGAACGGAGGCAATTGAGGATGGCTGAGCAATCTAAGAGCCAAGTTAAGAAAACAGTAAAGACTAAGAGCGCTAAGGCTAAAGCGTAGTTAGGCTCACATTAAAGAATTGTGAGAAAAAGTATAGAAAAGGTTTTCAGATATAAGTAATGGAAGTATCCTATTTTTACGGTCTATGTGTCCTATTAGGGGTGGGTTTTGGAATCAGCCTATTATTCAGGGTATTAAAACTTCCCTCAGTAGTAGGGTTCATTATAGGAGGGATTTTGTTAGGACCTTTTGGCTTTGGCATATATTCTGAAGAGTGGGTGCCATTGTTAATTGAAGCGGGAGCGGTATTACTACTTTTTGTTGCAGGGCTTGAACTTAGTAATATAGTAAACATATCATCTTTTCACCTTCCTGTTAAGTCTGCTTTATTTCAGTTATTTCTAAATCTGCTTGGTTTTCTTATAGTTTTGGCAATCTTGAATTTTAATACGAATTACTATTTAACTGCTCTTATTACTTCCTTTGTTTTGAGTGTAAGTAGCACTGCCCTTGCTATAAGGTTTCTTCAAGATAGAGGTGAGATGGAGACGAACTACGGTCTAATTTCTACTACTGCTCTTCTTGTCCAAGATATCGCAACTATTTGTTTTTTAATGCTTCTTGTGATTACAAAGGGGATTAAAGGTGGGGAAGAAAAATTTTTTGGTTTCATATTAGGGGGGATATTAGGGTTTGTTATTATAGTACTTATTATTGTCGGCAGAAATTACATATCAAAATTTGTGGGTTTTGTGTTGTCAAGAGGCGGTAGGGACCTGTTGACATTGTTTGCATTATTCTTTGCGGTTGCAGGTGCTTATATTGCTCTTAAGTCAGGATGGTCTGCTGGCTTAGGCGCGTGTATGGCAGGGGTAATATTAGGGCAGTCAGATGAAAAGCATCAGTTAGTATCAGAGGTTCAACCCTTTCAGGATGTAATATACGCTCTATTCTTTATCTCACTGGGAATGTGTTTTCCCGTGGATTGGGTAGTTTCAAACGGAAGGCAGGTGATTTTGGGTGTTTTGGGAATAGTATTGTTAAAAGTTCTTATTAACGGGGTTTCATTGAAATTGGCAGGAAATTCGTTTAGGCTAAGTATATTAGTTGGTGTGGTGCTTTTGCCTTTGAGTGAATTTAGTTTTATATTAGGTAGGGAAGCATACAAACTTGGATTTGTTGGCGAATTCTGGATGAATTTTATCGTCAGTGTGACTATATTTACAATGATTTTGGGAAGTTTTGCGATGTTGTATTTAGATAAGTTGAATGTTATAGCAATTAATTTACTAAATAGATGGTCAAAAAATATTCCAGATAGTGGGCTGGAGTTTGAGTCTTGCTTGGCTCCTCATGTTGTAATTATTGGTTATGGGTTAACAGGAGAAAATCTTGCTAAGGTGCTTAATTCAACAAAGATTCCATTTGTTGTGATAGAAATGAATAAGGAACTTGCGGAGAAGGCAAAAGCACAAAATCCTATGAGATTAATAATAGGTGACGCTACGCAGAGTGTTATATTGAGTAAAGCGAGTTTAGAATCTGCGCAGGCGGTGGTGATTGGCGTAAATGACCCTGTGGCGTGTAGGAAAATAGTGGGGCAAATTTCTTCGAGATACCCGGACACATACATTTTGGTGAGGACGAGATTCGCGAGTGAAATAGATGTATTGAGGAAATTGGGTGCAGACTTGGTTATCCCTGAGGATTTTGAAACATCAATAGAAGTGGTGGCACATGTACTGAAGCGATGTGGGATACCGGATAATATTGTGGAGGCTGAAGTGATAGCAATAAGGGCTGATGGGTATGCTATGTTGAGGGGTAAAGCCAGTACGCGAGCAGGTATGGAGGAAATAATTAAGATACTTGAGGAAACTACAACGCAGACTTATTATTTGGAGAAAGATAGAGTAGTGGTAGGGAAGAGTCTCTCAGAAATTGATTTAAGAAAGAAGACGGGATGTTCTGTTATAGCGGTGGTTAGAAGAGGAAAATCTTTTCCCGGGCCAGCAGGTGATTTTGTATTAGAAGGGAATGATATACTCGTGTTATTAGGTTCTCATGCCCAGATTGAAATGGCTCGAAAAATTTTAGACCAGAAAAGAGAAGAAGATTAGTATTCAAGTATCTAATTTTCTTTTTATCCGCTCAATTTGAATGTTTGGGTGTTCTACATATTCTTTTTTTACATCATATATTTTGAATCCCGATTTCAAGTAAGTAGGTAGAGCATTAGGACTATCTAACGAACATGTATGTAGCCAATATCTTTTTATCCCTTTTGAAAAGACATATCTAATGGTCCAATCGAGTAAATACTTACCTATTCCTTTTCCATAGTATTCTGGAAATATTCCAAAGTAATTGAGTTTTGCTTCATTTGCTTTTCTAAAATCAATTTCAGCCATTCCAATTGGTAGGAATTTATTAAAAGGAACGAACAGTTCTACAGACGAATGATGTATATCTTTCAGTACATCTTCATCCGATTGTAATTTTCTTTCCCACCATACCCACGGTGCTCCAATTGTATTGTATAAGTATCTGTAAAAATGTATTGGAGGTTTTTCTATTTTTTCTATATGCAAATTTTTAATTGGGGGCTTCACAGGTGGAGTTTCTGGTTCGGAGAACATTTCAAGATACCAAGTTGTGAGTAGAATTTTTTCATCCATTTTATGTTCTCAAAAAGAGTTACTTATTGTAGTTTATGCTTAGTACAATAGATGCAAAAATTGTGGGTTTAGTTTAAGCATTATATATTTTGTCAAGCAAATTAATTAGTTTATTGAGAGGTTTTACCACCTTCAGACTGTAATTTTGATGTTATTTTTTGTAGCCTCTCACTGAGGGTAAATATAATATTTGTGAGCATTTTAATAACTACAATAGGTGGTAGAAATCTTGAAATAGTGTTTAAATCTATTTCGAGGAGAGTGGACTCTTTGACAGCCCTTGCACTCGCACTTCTTCTATTTTTTGTCACGACTGCCATTTCACCTATCATTTCACCTGGACTCAAATAACAGATATGAGTATCTCCATCGAAAATTTCTATTTCTCCGGTTATGAGTATGTATAGGGAGTAGCCTGCATCCCCTTTGTTAAATAGTATTTCACCCTTGTTCAGAATTTTTGTTGTGGCATAATTGAAGATATGGGCAGCCTCTTCAGGAGTTAAGCCGTGGAACAATTTAATTTTTCTCACGAGAAGTTGATAAGAACCTCTTAAACTTTCAATCATTGAAGAGGCTAATTCTTGAATTGATAAGTCTTTTTGAGAGATTTCCTCTTTAGGAATAATAACTTCAGAACTTATGGGTTCGGTAAATACACTATGGATTAAAGTTTGCTCTTGTTCTAAATTTAATTTTGATTCTTCATCAATAGGCTCTTCAATAATAATCGCTTCGGGTATTTCTTCCTCTTGTGTATCTGTGGTTTGTTGGGGAATACTTGATACCTCCGCATATTGGGAGTATGAAGTAGAAGTAGTGTGGAGATGTTTTTTCCTTGCTTCCTCAAACTCTGTATAAGAGCATAGGATAGGTCTTATATGGCAATTAGGTAAATATTTTTTGCTGTTGTTATTGCTTCACGGTCGAGAGGGTCGACCATTGCAAGAGTTACAGTATCGCCCATTTTGTCGAGAGGTAATATTTTATATTTTTCGCATACTTCAGGTGGAATAAGTTTTATTATAGATTTGTCTATAGAATAACTGAGTATGCTGAGTAAAGGAATTCTGCATTGTTTAATTAATAAGGCTAATAAATTATTTTGTGAAATTATACCTTTCTGTACAAGTATTTCACCTACAAATTTACCAGTTTGCTTTGCCTCTTCTATAGCGGATTTGACAACATCGCTTGGTATATCCCCTATTTGATGAAGCAGATCAGCAATGTTTTTTATTTTGGAGGTGTCGTAATTGGTTTTATCTCTTAAATAGAGACTCTCTGGTGCTTTTTGTTTTTTTGCTTCTGGCTGTCCTATGGATGAGGTATTGCCCTCTTTCTTTTTTTCCCAGCGCATTTTAATATATTCCTTCCCTATTCGGCTTAGTTAAATTTAATTTTATATAGGTATCAAAACAAAGGTAAATCCGTTCTTCTTCCCTGATTTTATTTTATAAGAACTTTATAAAAATGAAAATTTACCAGCGTGCATTATGCTCCTCCGCCCATCCAATTGCTGATTCTAAGGTAATTATATCATTATCTACCCTAAGTGTGCCTTTAATCTCACCGAAAACTTGAGTTATCTCAGACTTGAGAAGTATTAAATTGGTTTTAGACCTTCTTATGAAGAAAGGTTCTAAAATGAGTTCTATGTTAGACACATCTTTACTTCTAATTATCCAAGGCTTTTCAGGTGTTTTCGGATTCCACGAGAATGTAACATTCTCATTAATCTTTTTAAAATTATTTCCAATCCAAATTCCGTTTTCATTTTGGCCTGTATTATCTGTCCATTTCGCTCCTAAATTAATTGCGATTCTTTCATTTCCAGAAGATGTGATAGTGGTTCCTGCGAGCCAATTCCATGCAGTTTTGTACTTCCATTTACCTGCTCCGTAGTCGAGGCAAGCAAATGAAGAGTCTGCGGAAAATGTTAATTTGGTATTGTTAATATTAACTTCACCAATTGCAGGGAAAGGCAGTTGTTTTGAAGTAAATTGAAATCTTCTATTATTCCAGGGCACGACGACATTTAGGGTAGGGTAATTAGTATCTCTGAGTATTATTATATTTGCGTGTATATGTTTTTTCTTAATCTCGCCATCAATTTCAATACTGGTTTTGTCTTCCTCTACTTTAACCTCAATTGCGAGGTCTGGATTTGAGAAAGTAGCGGACTCGAATGGCGAATTGGGTATGTGAATAGACTTTGAAGAAAAGGTTATTTTCCCAAGTTCTTCAGAGAAACTGTTATTAAATGTAGCAAAGAATACGCATCCTAATTTAAAGTAGTCTACATCTGCTATTGTGATGCCCAAAGTTCCTTCTCTGCTCATAATTCCCCAATAGACCCACTTTTTTCTTCTGCCCCATCCATATAACTCACAATCTACGAATGGATAAGACATCCATTTAACTGCTTCGGGGTTGAGAGTTCCATTTTTGAAGCAAAGAGGTATTTTAGATAGGTTATTTTTGTTCATTTTTTGCCAATTCCTGAGTTAATGGGAGAATCCTTACACGATTCCCTTCCACTTTGAGTCTTCCTTCGGCGAATAACTGAATTGCTTTGGGATAGAGTTCTCTTTCTTTTGCTTGAACCCTTTCTGCAAGTGTATCAGGAGTATCATCATCGAGCACAGGCACTGCTTCTTGTAGAATTATTGGACCATGGTCATATTGTTCATCTACAAAGTGTACGGTGCAACCTGTAATTTTTACTCCTGATTTAATAACTGCTTCGTGAACATGGTGGCCATACATTCCTTTACCACAAAATGCAGGTATAAGTGCGGGGTGGATATTCATAATTCTGTTAGTGAAGTCAGGCGGGACTTCAATTAATGATAGAAATCCTGCAAGAACGACCAAGTCTATAGGATATTGCCTTATGACTTTCCATAGTGCTTCATTAAATCTCTTAAAGTCTGGGTAGTCTTTAGGCTTAACAACGAAAGTTGGGATATTATTTTGTTGAGCCCTAACTAATCCATAAGCGTTGGGCTTGGAAGATATTACTACGCAGATTTTAGCATTGAGTTTGCCTTCTTTGATGTGGTCGATCAGGTTTTGTAAGGTGGTTCCGCTTCCAGAGAGGAGCACTGCAAGGTTAATAGCCATTTTTAAACTCCTGAAGATGTTTTTGTGCTTTATTTATTGTTTTCATCTATTTCTAAAGGTTCTATTTCTTGTATTTCTACATTTCGAGTTTCTATCTGGCTGTTGTTCTCTTCAATGCTTGGTTGGTTTGAGTCTGTAGTAATTTCGCCGATATTTATTAAGCCTTTCCTTACTCCCGCTACAATTAGATTTATTGCTCTTCCGTAATCTTTTACACCCTCTTTTACTCCTTGAGATTTAAGATATTTATCGTAAACTTTCCATGAAACGTTAGATAGCCATCGAATCCTATACTTTCCTGCTACTTCCTTTTCAATTTTTAGGTCGTCTTTGGCTCTGTCAGGTAGCAGAGAAATATATTTATCCCTTAAATCCTTCGGTAATCTGGAGGCGAGTTTTTCATATAGGTCGAGTGCCACTGAATATTTAGCAAACTTGTCGTCTGCATTTAAACCTGCAATATATCCAACGAAGCTTGCTTCTGCTTCTCCGCAGTATCCTGCTATATGTGATAGTTCATGAGCAGAAGTAGCCACAAATGACGCTGGAGGTAGAGCACCATCTACATGTGGTTCGACCGTGAGTGGTACACACATACCAGATGTGCCATTCAACAGAAATAAGCCGGGGGGAGTTTTTTTCACGCGAGGTGGCAAGTATATAGGCACTTCATCCCATTCTGAAATTATTTTTTGCATAGATTTTACAATGGCTTTTATGCTTTCATCTACATTTCTTTCGTCATAGGGTGTATCGTTTTCAGTGATAATCTGGAGTAGTTCGTCCAAGATATGAGTAATTTCTTCTTCAGTGGGTTGCGAAAGTTCAAGTTTGAGTTTTTCTTCAATAGGTTTTCGCTGATAACCTGCCCCCCAAAGTAAAAGATATGAAAATGCTATAACTCCGCTTAATATAAAAGACCATTTAATTAGCCAAAATATTCCCCAGAAATGGGATTTATTAAGTTTCTTCCGTAAGTAAATCCAGTTTCCAATCCAAGTTATTATGAATATGAGGACAAAAAGTGGGAATAGCGTTAAAGCAAGTGACCTTTCTATTGATTGGTGGAGTAAAGTAGCAATCATAACAATGGCACGATATAGTCCACAGGAGTAGTAGAATTCTACCGTTTCAGGTGAGGGGTTGTAATAGTTCCAGCATATGAATAACAACCAAAAAAATATTCCGATTAGCCAGGGTATAATTGTCCTTTTTCTAATTCTTTTTTGTGCGCTCATTAGGTGTCCCTTAAGTTTATCTTTTGGTATATGATTATAATCTTTAGTGTTATATATATGAAATTAGGGGGATAACTTCTCGCCTATTTCTTTGAAAAATTCGTATCTTTCTTTAGGAGTGGAAAAGTATGATAAAGACCATGGACTTGTATAGCCCATTCCGTAAATTGTATGTAATACTGTATGGGCATGCGCTATATGAACTCCGTCTAAGAATAGTTGGTAATATGGCTGAAGTTCTGGAGTATCTAAATTGTCTACGAATTTTTGCCCCGGGGCATTTAATTCAGTTCCGATAAAAATTGGGAGGTATAATTCCTTTGATAACATTACAAATTTCTCAAGATTTTGAAGTTTTTTCTTTTTAACCTCAGTGTCTTTAATGTTCCAGTTTCTATCGGGGATTATATTTACCGCGTATACGCCGGAAGCAATCATAAGAGGAAGAAGTTCTTCTATTTTTTGCTCTCCATCGCTTGTGCCGTCAAGCCACGCAAACGTAGGTATTCCGCCATTTGTTAATATAAATTCGTTTACCTCATTAAGTGTAGGAAAATTTTCTGGCTTAGGTGGAACATATCCTGGACCGCCTAATTTCATTAATTTTGCTCTTATTAGGTTTTGAAACTCCACAGGGTTGTTTAAGAGTTTTTCTAATTCGGACTCGGATACATTAAGTTTGTCCGACCAGAAGTTTATAAAATCGGTTGGGGAGGGATATACAATTTTGCTTTTTTTATAATATGCTAAGCATAAATGGCGTTCCGTAGGGTTACCAGATGGAGTTAGGGGCAAGACATCTTTTTCATAATCTATTGATACTGGTTTCAAATATTCATTAACGAGATTTATGATATTTTTTACTCTATTTTGTGCAATTGATTTTAATTTTATTAGTGTGTCTGACTTTTTTATTTTTTGAGAAATAAATCCTATTCCTATGTGGTATGCAATGCCAACTTCGCCGGGAGAATTAATTTGATACTTTGCAAACTGAGGTATAAATACGCGTGTTTCAAATCCTGCACAGCATCTTATTTTTGCTTTTTTGCAAGATTCGAGAAATTCGTCGACTCCATCTAACACATCAAAATCTACAAGTCCAATTGCATAGAAATTATTTTTTAATGCATTCCAAACTAAGGCGGTGGGTGATAGATTATATCCGTTGTAAGAAAAGAAACTATGACAGTGAAGATTGAAAAACTTGATGTTTTTTTCTATATCTTGTTGTATAGTTGGTAAATATTTTTCAATGAGATTATGAAAAGCGAGTTTTCTTTCATCAGCATCAAAACTATTAAGCAATTTTTCAAAATTTTGCATTTCCGATGAAATTTTCATTGCTTTAATCCTCAAAAATTAGGGTATAATTATTGACAAATAAGTGCCTGATTAATTAAACTAAAAGGGTAAAATTGTACAGGTAATATTATATTAAATTTGATTTTGGAGATTATTAGTAAATGAGAAATGTAATGTTTGTCTCAGTAATTATTGGTTTGTCCATTTCAATATTAGGCTTTGCCCAGTCAACTAATGCTTATTTAATTGTGGATATAGCACCGTCAGAGGTAAATGAACTGGGTGCGGGATGGACTGTGAAAGAATTAGATGATTTAGGGTGGTTAGGAAGTGGAGACATGCTTGCCCTTTCTGCAAGTATCTACGGGACCAATTATACAGTGTCATTTAAATCTGACATATATGGTTGGAAAGCCCCTGAAGATATAGAAGTTACAATTCAACCCGGTAAATCTACTAAGATAGTAGGAATTTATGAACAAGAGAAGGGCGTTCTTCAGGTAAATATTTATCCTGTGACTGCAGTGGAAGCAGGTGCCAAATGGCGTAGAGTGGGACAAGAGACTTGGCTGGATAGTGGGGCAAGAGAACAAGATATCCCTGTAGG
>CAZZMK010000293.1:0-3813 GCA_964655185.1 uncultured Nitrospirales bacterium
GCCTCCACAGTATGCCCAATAAGGAGATGCTTAACAAACACCGCAGTAGTCCTTTTACTAATCCTAATTATCATCCCGCTATTAGCACTATTGTTTGCAGGTACAAGCATACTTACACATACAGGAGTAATGCCTCCCAATATTCGCCCCCGATTTTAGGCAGGAGCAGTTAGCATTAAGTAGCAGGTGATGGGGATGAAGGCGGAGAAGCGTTCCCGCTGAAGTTCGGTGAGCGGACAAACCACCAGAACGACCAGTAAACAAGTGTGCCTACAAGAAAGCCAAATAATGAACCCATAAATGTACAATATGGGAAATGCGCAGCAGTATAAACTCGCGTATATGCATGAAGGGTAGCCCATCCAAATAGGCTAATCTTCACCCATTTCCTCCGCGTAGCCCAAATTGCCGGGGTAACAAGAGCAAACAGAGAAGATGCATGCCCAGAGATATAGGAAGGCGATGATTTAACCACTTCATCAGGAATAACACGGATTTGTTCGTTCCAAGGTTTATTTGAATCGTGCAACGGACGGGGTCTACCTACAATCCTCTTTATGTTGTTCTCACCATGTTCATTGTAAAAAATACTCACAATTGCAATTAGCAGAACTCGAGCCCACATCTTCCGTTGAGCATAATCCCACTTTACCCAAGTATACGAGCCGAACCAGAATATAACGAAAGAAACTAAACTGAGGATAATAAACACACTTTCGTAGTGGTGCTCACGCCACCAAAATATGCCGTATGAATGAATCCACAAGCCACACAAATGGTATACGGATAAAGTCACAGCCAACCCCTTCCATACATAACTCGCAATGTATGCCAATCTCTCGCTTCTCCTAACTATTAGGTAAGTAATCAACCACGAAAGTGTTGTGATAGAGAAGAGATAAGTATCAAAATGAGTCATAAATATCATCAATTCATCAATCACCGGTATATATCTATCCGGCTGAAGTGCAAGCAAAATCTGTCGGTCAATCTGGTCATTTATCAACTTTGCCCCTAACAAGGTAAGTTTAAACAGAATAAGATACCCAACGGTGACCAACACAAAAGAAAAAAATACCTTTAGTATGGTCGGCAAATCCTTCCATCTCATTTACAGTTCCCCAACAGGTGATAATTTGTGAACTATTTGACTATAAGCAAAATAGTTTAGTTTCAATAGTTCCTAATCCAACAATGAAACCACATCTTAATAAGTTTATAAAGTGTTTTAGGATACAACATAGCAGTGCAAAAAGCAAATACAATATATATGGAGAATCATCAACCATAAAAATGGGAGGAATGTATATGCTCAAATTTTTCGACCTTGAAAAAAGTGAGAGGTGGTTAAGCAAAGCGGAACGAAAACAATGGCGGAGAAAGTATAAGGTGCTTTCAGATTGGCTTGAAGAAAACGAAGGTAAACTCACCCCTATAATTCAATTGAGAATAAAGGAAATACTATTCTTTTTCTTCATCACACGCAGAATAGAAGATGAATGGATAAAGAAATTATTCTCAGCCAACGATAATCTTGATTCAGCAAATTCTCATGCAAAACTCAAAAATTCTATTGCTCAAACACTACATCTGGATTATGTAGAACATTTAGGAAAGTATTACGAAAAACTTCGCAAACTACTTCAAGAATTTGAGGAGTCAATTGCAAAAACTGGAAAATCACCCAAAAACTTTTCTCTCGCCGAATTATTAGAAGATATGCTCAAATGCTCCGAAGAACTTAAAACCCTCCAAGCAAACATCGATGCGCCAGAAACCATGCCCAACACCTCATTTAACAATCCATACCTCCAAAAATTTGATTAAAGAGCATTATTATAGGATAATTCTCATAAGTATTCTTCATTAATTAAGGAGCATATATGCGAACCACAAAGTGGCTATTTCTAATTTCCATTGCACTGGTTATATGGAGTGGGTGCGCTACGACATCGAAAAGATTCGCACCCCCTGCAGGAGCAAGGACAGAAATACTAACCCTTGAGACGCGCGGATATTGCCCTTGTGGTAAATGTTGCAATTGGAAAAGAAACTGGTACTGTAGACCGGTCATAGCGAGTGGCCCTTACAAAGGTAAACCCAAAAAAGTAGGTATAACTGCAAGTGGGGTAAAGGCTAAAAAAGGAACTATTGCAGCAGATACCTCCCGCTTCCCATTCGGCACTGTTATGTACATTCCCGGATATGGGTATGGTAAGGTTGAAGATAGAGGCAGACTTAATAAGGGAAACAGTATAGACTTGTTCTTCAAAAAACATAAAGAAGCGTTAAAGTGGGGGGTGCAGACGAAAAGGGTAAAAGTGTGGTATCCACGCGGAAAGTAATGTTCCACACTAAATAACATCTTAAAGAAATAAGTAAATTGGGAGACAGATATGGAGCGGGGTAAGCAGAATCTACTTCTTCAATTACTATCCGATAGAGTCTTATTTGCATACAAGTTCTTCCAGGACAGAGAGGGAAAAAGATGGCGTGTTCGTGGCTATCAAATCCAATCCTTACTATCAAATGCACTAAGAAAAGTCCATTGCGATGGTAGAGATGTTGGCAAAACGAGTGAGATAGAAATCATTGCATGCTGGGCAATGTTAAATTTGCCGGGCAAATCAATGCTAATAGCAACCCAATGCGAAAATCACCTATTCCCTGTTATGAACAGAATATTCAGGAGGTTTGAAACCACTCCTGAATTTGTATCAAGCATAGTTGAGATGCGTAGGTCGCCATCGTATTTCATTCGATTTACAAATGGTTTTACTCTTTGGGGAAGGATTGCAGGCCCAAGAGGCATAAACTTTCAGGGAATGCATGTAGATTGGCAAATAGTAGATGAAGCCCAGGAAATGACAGATACCAGTTGGGGCGAATTATATCAAGCACTGAATGGAGGAGGAAGACGATGGGTATATGGTGTGCCAAACGGAATCAGAAATACCTTTTATCGGATGACCTTCATGCGAGACGCTGAACAATACAGATGGCAAAGTTTCCTGAATCCAGAGTATACAAAAGAGAAGGATGAGGAACTCGCACAACTTTATGGCGGAAGAGATAGCAGTGGCTATAAGCACCGAGTCCTCGGGATACACGGCGAGGCAGAAAATGCGGTGTTTAACCTCGACGACTACTACAACTGCATTGACGACTCTATAAAAAACAGTGAAATATTTATAAGAGGTGGTGAACTCGCTGAAAATATCCTCTCCCCAAGCGAAGAGGGAGATTACTACCTGGGTTGCGACCTCGGTTATTCAAGAGACCCTTCCGAATTCGTAGTCTACAAATTCGACCCACCCTATTTCATAAATACACTGAGGGTACATCTTGAAAATGTGAACTATGCGAAACAAGAAGAAATCATCCTTAGCCTTGATAAAGCATACCGATTTAAGAAAATAGGCATAGATAGTGGAGGAAGCGGGCAAGCGGTAGTGCACCACTTAATACATCACGCTAACGAACTCCAAGATAAACTATGCCTGGTCGAATTTAACAGTGCAGTAGAAACGGTAAAAACGGGCGATGGGAAAATAACCCGTAGGCGCGTAAAAGAATGGACAACGGAACTGTTACAGAGGATGATGGCTGAGTGCAATATACTGTTTCCACGAAGTCTGGATAGAGAAAATCAATATGCTAACCATACCTATTATATTAACTCACAAGGAATCTGCGTATACTCAAAAGGTAATGACCACATAATCGATGCGGACAGGTGCGCTGTATTTGCAAGATGGACAGACGCCAAAGAAATGGGCTTCGCCCAAAGAAGAATAGCAAAACCGATTCTTA